>CAISYK010000987.1 GCA_903889605.1 uncultured Bacteroidota bacterium | reverse complement strand
TGAAATTAACTTTTCCGAATTTGCTGGAGAATATATATACGCTTCATTTTTTAAAGCATTTAATGTTTTGATAAACATAATATCATTTGGGGAATCAGAAGTTTTAATTTCTCTTTGGGGCGGAAGCCAATTTTTCATTTCCTCCATTACTTTATCATCATCTATAATTGGATAATTCTTTTGTAAACTGGAGAGATCAGAATATAATCGAGATAGCCTTTTCACTTCTGTTTCTATATATTCACATTTAAAAATATTTTCTTTTCTAATCTTAATCTCATTGTATATATCAAATCTGATGTCTTTTATTATTTGTAAAACTTCATCGATAAAATAAAATGCAAAAAAAAGAAACTGAATTTTTATTACACGGTCTTCAACATATAATTCGCTACCAGTATAAATATCAGTTAAAAATTTCTTTCTCTCTTCCGGCAACTTTGCTCCACAGTTAGTAATTTCCTGTTGGAAATTCTTTGTAGAAATAAAAATTGATTTCAATTTTAGAAAAGGGTCAATATTTATACTCATTTAATTTTTAATTAAAAGTTCATACCATTTTCAATAATTCCTTTTTGCTCTGTTTTTCCAATCGGTTTATGTTATCACAATTTGTGATAAGCTCCTGCCATTCGCTTATATCTATTTTTTACTAAGATCATTCGTTTTCAATTGGTTTTCCAGTTCTGTTTTTAGTTTTTCAATTGGTAAATCCTTCTTCAACTTCTCAGGAACTTTTGTAGTTAGCCTATATTCACTAATACCAATTGGTTTGTTTATATTCTTTAAGGAAAATTCAGCAACAATATGGTTCTTGCTTGGACAAAGTAAAATTCCAATGGAGGGGTTATCATCATTTCGTTTTAAGATTTCGTCCACTGCGGTTAGATAAAAATTTAGCTGCCCGGCATATTCCGGTTTAAATTTTTCCATCTTTAATTCAATTACAACATAACATTTTAGGTGAATGTGATAAAAAAGAAGGTCTATATAAAAATCATCACCGCCTACATTCAGGTTATATTGTCTTCCCACAAAGGCAAAACCTACTCCAAGTTCCATAAGGAATTTAGTAATATGATTGGTGAGCAGATCCTCCATATTTTTCTCTTTTACCACTTTTGAGATATTGAGAAAATCAAAAACATAAGGATCTTTCAGCGTTTGCTCTGCTAATTCAGACTGAGTTTTAGGCAGCAATTTTTTGAAATTGGTTGCTTTTTTTGATTTGCTTTGTCTTTCGTATAAGCCGCTTGCAATTTGGTGTTCGAGTATAACCCTCGACCACCCATATTGAATGGTTTGCTGAGCATACCAAAGACGTTCTTCAGTATCGTTTAATTTATCTAACAAAACAATATTGTGTCGCCACGGGATTTGTCCAACAAGCTGTTGGACTATTTCAATTTGTCCACCAGCTTGGTGGATTTTTTCAATTTGTCCAGCGGATTGGTGGACTGTTTTAGATTTCCCAGCCGATTTAGTAAAAAATAAATCAGGATATACTTCAGCAAACTTTCTCATATAAAAAAGGTTACTCCGGGAAAGTCCTTCCATATTCGGAAAAGATAGTTTTAAATCTTTTGATAATTGTTCAACGAATTTTGTCCCCCAGCCCTTATTCTTTTGCCCCTCAAGAATTGATTTCCCCATGTCCCAATAAAGATGAACCAACTCAGTATTTGCTGCTAATGCCGCTTTAATTTGAGCATTGGTAATTCGCTGTTTTAACGAACTAACCAAGTCTGTATAATTTTTCTGTTGAAGCAATTCCATAATGCTGATTATTTTACTTTACAAATCTACTTGTATTTTGTTGTACTTAAAAATTCATTAATTTCTGCATAAACTCTTTTTTGTCTTTATCCTCAAAACCTGCAAAGTACCCAACGGTTGTTTTCATATTGTTATGGCTCAAAGCTTCCATTACGAATTCCATGCTTGCACCGTTTCGTATTGAATTAGTTGCAAAGCTATGTCTTGCCCAATAGGTTGAAATATCGCTTGTAATGCCTTCATTAATGGCTAATTTTTTAAGGTTTTGATTAATAAATTTAGTAAAGTTTTTGATCTTGTTATGGTTTATAATTTCGGTTTCTTTATCTGAAATTATCGGAAAAATGTATTCGCCTTTAGCTGTGTTTTTATTTCCGTATTTTTTAATGATAGACTTTGAAAACTCATTAAGATAAACGGTTACTGGCCGCAAATCTGTTTTTGAAGTATTGATTGTTTTTGCCCGGTAAAATATTATTTTATCGTCCTGTATGTTTTCATATTTCAGTAATGCAATGTCCTTTATATTCATTCCATTACAAGCATAACTGAAAAACCAAAAATCTTTTGCTTTCTTTTGTTCCGGTGTTTGGGGCTTCGCATCAAATAGCTGTTTTAAATGGTCTTGGCTTAATGCCTTTTTAACATTGCGAACGGTTGGCGGTTGGTATTTGTTTTTTCCAAATGGGTATATTTCAGCATCAATTTCTTTTTCAGTTATGGCAGTATTAAAAACCGTTCTTAACGCTCTTAAATACATTGATACGGTCGTTCTACTACGTTCTAAACGATTAATCATGTCGCTTTCATACTTCTGTAACCAATCCGGTGTAATGTCGGCAAAAGGTATTTTTACAGGCTCTTTGCCTTTTGTTTGTAAAATAAAGGCTTTCAATGATTTCAAACTCAATTCGTAATTACTGGCAGTACTCAAACAGTTATTTGATTTTAACTTATTTATGATTTGGTTGTATTGGTAAATGATATTACCACCGTCCCCTGTGTTGCGCAAATACTTTTTCTCAAATTGAGTGAATGAAAAAGGTTCTAATGTTTTACATACATCATTAGCCCTTGTAATGATAGCTTGTAATTCGTTTCTAATTTCTTGGTGTTCTTTTCTTGTTCTTTGAGTTTCCCAAATACTTTGAAATTCTTTTTTAGTCATTTCATACTTGGTAGCATAGAGCTTTTTTACCTGTAATTGAGTAGAGTAAACCCTTAATTTTATTGGGTATAGCCCATTATCTTTAGGTCTGCGGGTATCTAAAAAGATGGTTGTATTATATTCCATTGTTTTTAATGTTTGTGCAAATATATATCATTTGCACAAGATTTGCACAAAAAAACTATTAATAAGCAAATAACAAACAAATAACAATTTATGTGTAATATCAGTAAAAATGCTATATTTGCAGAGTGTTGGGATATAAAACAGATATTAATAAGATAGGTAATATTCTGCCTTACAAGCAGAGGGTCACTGGTTC
>CAISYK010000986.1 GCA_903889605.1 uncultured Bacteroidota bacterium | reverse complement strand
TTTTGACAATTAATAATAAATTATTCCTTTTTTTCAGCCTTAGTATTCTTATATCTATAAGTTCATGCGATTTATATAATCCATCCGAACCAATTCCGGCATATATAAATATTGATAAAATTAAACTCAGCACTATTTATCCATTAGAAGGTTCCAATTCTTGTAAAATTACTGATGCCTGGGTTTATATTGATGAGCAATTTATTGGTTGTTTTGAATTGCCTGTTTCTTTCCCGGTATTATTTGAAGGAAGGCATCAAATTAAAATACGGCCCGGCATTAAAGTAAATGGAATTGCAGCCACCCGTTCGCCATATCCATTTTACACTATTTATGATACAATAATTAATTTACAAAAAGGCATTAAACTAAATTTAAGCCCTGCTGTAAAATACAGATCCAACATGACATTCAGTTTTATGGAGGATTTTGAAAATATCGGGACAATTATTTCAAAAAGTCCTGCTGCCGGAGTAGATACAGTTTTGAAGCAAATTTCAGCTCCAGATCCCAATGTGTTTGAAGGAAATGGATCAGGGGTAGCATATTTGGATAATACCCATACATTTTTTGAATGTGTTTCTGCAACATCATATGTTTTGCCCAAAAGCGGTTCTGATGTGTTTTTAGAATTTAATTATAAATGCAATCACGAGTTTGTTGCTGGTATATATGCTCATAGTTCAGCAGGTACGATTAAAGAGGGTGCTCTTACTATCAATCCAAGTGCAGGTTGGAACAAAGCATACATATATTTAACAACATCGATAAGTGACAATAACACTGCCACCGACTATAACATATTTTTTGGCATGGTAAATAATAATGGTTCAGATAGCCTTGCAATGCTTCTTGACAATATTAAACTGGTGTATTAAGAGCCTTTCCTCATGAGATGGGGCGATAGGTGAAAAGTAAAAAAGAAAACTATTAACCATTAACTATTACAAACGATACCTTACTCATATACAGCCTCTCCCTTTGTGGAGAGATTAATAGAGGGGCTTCTGTTGGCTTCATATGAATAAAAGACTACAAGTTTTTAAATACATTTCTGCCGACCTGTTTTCAGCTGCTTCAGCTTGGACATTGTTTTATATTTTCAGAAAACTATATATTGAACCTGAAAAATTTGGAAAACCTATTCCTATCGAATTTGGAGCGCAATTCTACTGGAGTTTACTTCTCATTCCTTCTTTTTGGATATTAATATACAGTCTTACAGGGAATTATAAAAATATATATCGAAAATCCCGCTTAAAAGAAACAGGCCAAATATTATTATTTTCTATTATTGGTGTAATTATAATTTTCTTTTTGTTTTTGCTTGACGATCAAATTTATTCCTACAAAAATTATTATCAAAGCATTATTGTTTTATTTGGGCTGCATTTTGGTTTCACAGCAAGTTTTCGTTTGGTTTTATCAAGCATAACAAGTTATCGGGTTCAGCATAAAATTATAGGCTTTAATACATTATTGGTAGGGAGCAATGAAAATGCATTAAAACTCTATAACGAAATGGAAAATCTGCATGCAACTTCCGGTAATAAATTTATTGGTTTTGTTCATGTTGATAATAAAAACGGATATTCAAATGAGTTAATCAAAAGCTTACCTCATGTCGGAGAACTATCTGACTTAAAGAGCATTATACAAAAAAATAAAATTGAAGAGGTAATAATTGCCATTGAATCTTTTGAGCACGAAAATATTGGTAAAATAGTTAATGAATTAGACGATGAAAATATCATTATTAAGGTTATCCCAGATATGTATGATATTTTATCCGGTTCGGTAAAAATGAGTTCTATTTTTGGTGCCCCGCTTATTGAGATTTCTAGAGAAATAATGCCCGTTTGGGAACAGTCTGTAAAACGTATTTTCGATATTTCAGTATCATTATTTGTTTTGACTGCATTTAGTTGGGTATATATGCTTTTGGCAATCGCAGTAAAACTCGGCTCCAGAGGGGCGATTTTTTACAGCCATGAACGTATAGGCTGGCATGGGAAACCATTCAATATCCATAAATTCAGATCAATGTATTTGGATGCCGAAAAAAATGGTCCGGCCTTATCCAGCAAAAACGATTCACGTATCACTCCTCTTGGAAAATTTCTACGTAAAGTCCGTTTAGATGAAATACCTCAGTTTTTTAATGTATTAATCGGCGAAATGTCAATTGTCGGTCCTCGCCCTGAGCGCCAGTTTTTTATTGATCAAATTGTGCAAATAGCTCCCCACTATAAACATCTGCATAAAATCAGGCCTGGCATCACATCGTGGGGACAAGTAAAATATGGTTATGCCGAAAATGTTGAACAAATGACCGAACGCCTTAAATACGATATTATTTATATCGAAAATATGTCTTTAAGTGTTGATATGAAAATATTAATTTATACT
>CAISYK010000985.1 GCA_903889605.1 uncultured Bacteroidota bacterium | reverse complement strand
CAAGAAGCTGATTATTTACTTTGTAATCTTTGAAATTTTCTAAACGGCTGAAATCTTCTTTAGATGAATTTCTTATTTCTTCCTGCATCTTAGTGTTGACAATGCCGGGAGCAATTGAAAATATTTTAAATCCACTATGAATATTGGATTCAGGATGCATGGCCCGTATTTTTTGTTCTTCATCTATGACACGGCTGAACATATCAATACCTGCTTTAGATGCGCAATATACCGCCCAGCCGTCATAAGGATTTTTACCAGCCCCGGAGCTAATATTTAATATTACTTTTTCTGCATCAGTGGTATCATAACAATCAATAAAAGCATTTGTTAAAATACTTGGTGCAATCAAATTAAGTGTGTAATTTTTTATAATGATTGATGCGTCAAGTTTCCCTACAGGTTTAATAAAACCTAATGTACCTGCATTATTTATCAGGTATATTTTTTTTGCATTGGAATGTAATTCAAATTTAAAATCAGGAATGGAATTAAGGTCTGTTAAGTCCAAATAAACATGCCTGTAATTAGGGTGTTCAATACTGTGCTGGCGGGAAATGCCTATTACATTGTTGGATGGGTTTTCCAATAAATACTCGGCAAATGCTTTGCCGATCCCTCTGCTTGTTCCTGTTATATAATAATAATTCACGTGCTTTTATATTTTTATCAGCATAAAACTAATCATTATAAATAAAGAAAGCAAAAGGTTGTTATCCTTTTGCTTTCTTTATAGAATAGTTTGAATTTAGATCAGCTCTTCTATTAATGTTTAAAGATATAAAAATTGAAAATATCATTTTGGCGTTCCCCTTTCATGAAAAATGAAAATGGGCGGGCTTTCTGCTGCAATCTTTTTGTTCGTTCCTCACAAAAAGGATTTTCGCTGCAATCCCTAACGCAGCATTAACAATGTAAAAGGAGCAATTCATTTTCAATATTTCATCCGCATTTTAGAAAAAAAATGAAGTCGTAAAATTGAATTAATTACTTCGGTAAAAAAATAAAAAACCGATAAATTACAGCTAATACTATTGCCCCCTCTCCTTGGGAGAGGTGATTAAGGGGTGAGGCTCCTTTTATCACCATCCCCCCCTCTCCTTGGGAGGGGGGATTCAGGGGTGAGGCTTATAATTCTGTCAATCTGCCGTATGTTTCAGGTCTTCTGTCTCTGAAAAATTGCCAAGTTCCGCGTACTTCTTCTATCAAATCAAGGTCAAAGTCTGCTACTAATAACTCATCATTATCTTCCGAAGCGCATGCGAATATTTGTCCGCGCGGATCAACAAAATAAGAGTTTCCATAAAATTTGCCGAGGTTCCAAGGTCTTTCGATACCAACCCTGTTTATGCAGCCCATAAAATATCCATTAGCAGCGGCATGTGCAGGCTGTTCAAGTTTCCATAAATACTGTGATAATCCTTGAACTGTTGCAGAAGGATTATAAACTATTTCAGCACCATTTAATCCAAGGCATCTTGCGCCGTCAGGAAAATGCCTGTCATAACAAATGTAAATACCTATTTTTGCATATTTTGTTTGAAACACAGGGTACCCAAGGTTTCCTGGCTTAAAGAAAAACTTTTCCCAGAAGCCGGATGTTTGAGGAATATGATTTTTTCTGTATTTCCCAAGATAAGTTCCATCAGCATCAATCACTGCTGCGGTATTATATAAAACACCTTCCTGCTCCTTTTCATAAATAGGAACAATGATTACCATATTGTATTTTTTAGCGTAGGCAGCCATAAGGTCTGTTGTAGGGCCCGGAACTGATTCCGCAGAAGCATACCATTTTTTATCTTGTCCCGGACAAAAATAAGGCGTGTTAAATATTTCCTGCAGACATAAAATCTGAACTCCTTTTTTTCCCGCTTCTTCGATATACGGAATGTGCTTCTGCACCATAGCATTGCAGATTTCTTTGATAGTCCCTTCGCCTTCAGTCATTGGAAGGCTCATTTGAATAAGTCCTGATTTAATAATTCTTGACATAGTTAAATAGTTTAGAGTTAAAAGTTTAGAGTTAAGAGTAAATGGATTGGGTTAAAAATAAAAATTTATTTTGTTAAATATTTTTCTTTTGTTGTGATTATAATACTGCTCAGAATTTTCATTAGTTCATTGCAGCTAAATATTAAGATATTGTATTCTCCTTTTTCTATAAAACCGCTGTCCGAAAGCAAGTTAAGCCAATATGCCGTTTCCCTCGCTTCTTTTAAAGAGATACTCATTTTGTGAATAAAATCTCTTTTTGACTCACCCGATAAAGCCTCATTAATGTTGGCTCCTATAGAAGTGCCAGAACGTAATACTTGTTTAGATAAGATAAATTCTCTTTTTTCAGTTGATAAGTTTTTATAGAGCTTAATTATTGCTAAAGCAAAATCATAAGATTTCCTTCCAACAATACTATCATTTTGTTTCATTAAACTCATAACTCTAAACTAATTACTTAACTCATAATTCTAAACTCATAACTCTAAACTCATAACTCTAAACTATTGCAGTTACCTTATTCCTCTTAATAAATTTCCCGTACCCTTTTTCTACTAATATTTTATTATCATCCACAGCCACTTTACCTCTTAAAATTATTGTTTTGCATTTACCTGTTATTTCTAATCCTTCGTAGCTGGAATAATCACAATTCATGTGATGTGTTTTTGCAGATAATGTATGCTTTTCATTCGGGTCAAAAATAACAATATCGGCATCTGAACCAACTGCAATAGTGCCTTTTTGCGGAAACATCCCAAAAATCTTTGCTGCATTTGCTGAGTTTACATCAACAAATTTATTTAAGCTGATTTTGCCTTTACGAACTCCTTCCGAAAATAATAATTCCATCCGGTTTTCTATACCTGGAGCCCCGTTGGGGATTTTTGAAAAATCTTTTTCACCAGCTTTCTTTTGTTCCAATGTAAAAGGGCAATGGTCTGTAGCCACTGTCTGCACTGTTCCCTGGTCAATGCCGGCCCAAAGGCCTGCCTGATCTTTTTTCTCTCTTATTGGAGGACTCATCACCCATTTGGCGGACTCAAAGCCTTTGTCGTATACTGAAGCGTCAAGCACTAAATATTGAATACATGTTTCTGCAAAAACTTTTTGATTTCTTTTTGATGCATCTCTGATATGATTCAGTGCATCTTCACTGCTGACATGCACAACATAAGCAGGTACACCCGTTTGATAAGCCATGTCTGTAAAACGGTTTGTTGCTTCGCTTTCAGTAATTTCGGGCTGTGATAAGTAGTGATATAAAGGTGAAAGTTTTCCTTCTGATTTATGTTTCGCAACAATATAATCAATCATGTCGCCGTTTGTGGCATGAGTAGTTAACAGCCCACCATGTTTTTTTACTTCATACATCAGGCCGATCATCTGCTTATCATCAATCATTAAAGCGCCTTTATAAGCCATAAATGTTTTAAAAGAAGTGATGCCTTCTTCTTCAATCATATCTTTTATTTCAGCTTTTGTGTCTTCATTGAAATCGGTAACAGACATGTGGAAAGCGTAATCTCCAACAGCATTGCCTTCTGCACGGCCATTCCATTCATTGAGCGCAGCTTTGAGTGAATTACCTTGTTTCTGAATAACAAAATCTATAACAGTGGTAGTGCCTCCAAAAAGAGCCGCACGTGTTCCTGTTTCATAATTGTCGCTGGAATATGTGCCCATGAAAGGCATATCCAGATGCACATGCGGATCGATGCCGCCGGGGAATACAAATTTGTTTTCTGCGTCAATAACCACGTCAGCATTAACAGTAAGGTTTGTACCAATGAGTTTTATTTTTTCATTTTCAATATAAATATCTGCAATATAATTGTCTGCGGCAGTTATTACTCTTCCATTTTTTATCAGTATTGACATATATGTTTTTTTTATAAATGTGTATTTTAAAACCATTTAAATAAATAGAAAAATCAAATTTAATGAAAATATTATAGAGGTCTAATATTCTATACTATAATTTTG
>CAISYK010000984.1 GCA_903889605.1 uncultured Bacteroidota bacterium | reverse complement strand
GTTCCTGAAAAAACAGAAGACGGTATTTCGTTAAAACTAAATATCAATTATAAATCGGATGGTTTGCCGTTAATTTTCGACAGCATAATGTATAATAATCTCGCAGGAAATAATTATGGAGTAACACGGTTAGAATATTATATCTCAAATATTACTTTTCACTCCGTCACTGGAAAAGATTTTGCTCTCAAAAAGATATTTTATGCTGATGCCAGAACTCCATTAACAAACGAGATCACGATTGACCATTTTCCTGCCGGTGATTATACGGATATCACTTTGAATATAGGCTTAGACACGGCAAATAACAAAACTAACAGTTTACCTAATACAAATGAAAACATTAATATGGCCTGGCCGACCTCAATGGGAGGGGGCTATCATTTTATGAAACTCGAGGGGTATTATACCGATCCTCCGTCAACAACTGGTTTTACAGTGCATTTAGGGCAAAATACCAGCCTTGTTACCTGTTTAATTAATACGCCGTTTCAAATAACTTCTTCTGCTTCAGAAATTAATCTTTCAATGAATATTAATGAATGGTTTCGTTCGCCTATCATGTATGATTTTAATACCGACGGAAATTTTACAATGGGAAATCTTCAGGCGATGGGCAAAATAGCCGCAAATGGTATTAATGTTTTTTCAATTGAATAACAGCGTCATATATTTTTATTAAAAATATTCAGAATAATGAAATCCGTGAAATTTTTTACCGCATTTACGCTCATAATAATAATTACTTTTTTATCCGCATGTAAAAAAAAAGAGGACGCTGCAATAGCTGAACCTGCCCCGCTGGCCTTAACTCCTTACCAATTATATTCTCCGCCGTATTTCCCTAAATTAATAATTCCTTCTGATAATCCGTTAACGGTTGAAGGGATTGCTTTGGGCAGAAAATTATATTACGATACAATAATTTCAAATGATAACAGGGCATGCGCGCAATGCCATACCGCCCAATATGCATTTTCAAATCCTGCACCTAATTCATTGCCTCATGTAAACTTAGCGTGGAATAACAAATTTTTATGGAGGGGGGCAGTTGAAGGCCAGATGGAAGACATAATGGCCTCTGAGGTAAATTCATTCTTTAATACGGACGTTAATAAGTTAAATGCCAGCTTGGTATATCCGGCTTTATTCAAAAAGGTTTTCAATTCCAATACTATTACTACAAAACAGGCTGCTTATGCATTGGCGCAATTTATAAGGACATTGTCAAGTACAAATTCAAAATTTGATAAATATCTGCGTTATGAAGCAATGCTTACGCCTTCAGAAATGAATGGATTCGTTCTATATAATACCGAAAAAGGTGATTGTTTTCATTGCCATAGTTTAGGGCTGTTTAATGATAATGCTTATCATAATAATGGTATTGATTCAGTATTTATAGGTGTCAATAGGGGACATTATGAAGTTACTGTAAATTCCAATGATATGGGAAAATTTAAAACTCCAACACTGCGGAATGTTGAATTAACAGCCCCTTATATGCACGACGGCCGGTTTGCTACACTTGAAGAGGTTATTGAACACTATAACTCCGGCGTATATCATTCCCCGACATTGGACCCTATTTTTTCAAAACCAAACCATCTTTTTGGTTTACAGTTAACAGTTCAGGAAAAAGGCGATTTAGTCGCATTTCTAAAAACATTAACCGACACTTCATTTACAAATAATCCAGCATTTGCGCATCCTTAAAAACCGTAATTAGTATCTGTTACGAAATAATATTTACAAATTTGATTTGATTGTATAGTTCCATTCTCCGTGAAATCCGCTTTTTTTAATGCTGATGCTATCCAATTTTTCATC
>CAISYK010000983.1 GCA_903889605.1 uncultured Bacteroidota bacterium | reverse complement strand
GTCAATTGTGATTTTTGAATAAACACCGGGGGCATAATTATTAAATGCTGACTGGCTTGTAAACGTTACCGAATCACTGCAGTGAGTTTGCTGAAAACCCGGCGGGCTGTTGTAATCTGATTGCTTATAAGTATACACCTGCGAAATATTGCCGTTTAGGTCAAACTCTAATAATGTGGTGGATGATGCACAAATACTATCTGAGTAAGCAGCGTTAACACCCATATTCATTTTTATCCTAGTACTGCTCCCAGCGCTGGTATCATCTAATCTTATAGTATACCCCTTTTTTACAGCGGTTACTGTATCCTGGTTAAGTATCATAACAAGTATATGATTTGCATCTTTGCTCCCAAAGGCCTTAATATTGGTTTGGTTATCAGTGCCTAAAAATAATGTCCCAGTGAATTGGGCTATTGCCTGCATGTGGTAGTATGTGCTTTTTTTGGTTGGGTTGGATGTATCATTGGTCATATAACCAAATCCGCTTCCTTCCATCACACTCCACCAATTAAACCATTCAAGTCCTTTATTTATACCAAGTGCTGCAAATTCCGCAAGTTGCTGGCCCGCCAAAAAACTATTACCTTTTACTCCTTCCCAATTATCATTATAAACGGTAGCCGTGTCATAAAAACAAATATTTGCTTCGGTCATAACTGGTTTAATAGGCTGGCTGCTTCTATTGGCGTTACACAAATCTAACCTGCGCTTTAACCGACCCATTCGGGCAGAATCTTTTCCTGCATCAGTAAGGCGTGATATAAGCCATGCGCGGGTTTGGGTGTTAGTTCCTGATGCATCGTAATTATAGGCGTGATATGAAAAATAGTCGATATAACCCTTTCCTGTAGCATTGTCGTTTCCAGAAGGTATCATCCCTACAATACTATTGCTGTCACCCCAGGTGGTTAAAGTATCAATAACTCTATAAAGATTTCCCCCTGAATCCCCGCTTAATCTGCTCATTTCTGGCCCAATAATACGGATGCTGGTATCTACCTTTTTCATAGCAATGGAATACTCCTTTACATACTTTGATATTTTTACCGCTGATTTATTGACATCATATTTATCAGGTTCATTCAGAATACTCCAGAATTTTACGTGTTTTTGATTAGATATATTAACCCAATATATAATGTTATGTGCGTCAGTTGAATCATATGAACCATTACCAAAAGGTACCTGTAAAATCGGTTCCATCCCCTTGCTGCGGATGGAGTCCACCATTTTAAGATATTGGTATTTCGAAGGTATAGTAAAATCGGCAGTTTTGCCGGCAAATCTTATCCGTTCCACATTACTTTGCCTCACATTTTCCCAATTGTTATGCAGCTTCCCCTTAAGATATTTATAATTTGTAGGGTAAATTCCAATAGTATCGGGCATCCATGCATTTTCTCCAAAAAAATATTGAGGAATTGTCTGTGCCCGTGATGGCAGATAGGCACAGAAATACAGCAGGATGCATAAATGGATACACAACCGCTTCCGAATATATAGTGGAGGTTTCATCTTTTTTTTGTTTTTAGTTTTTATCATAGTTTTAGTTTTTGATTAATTTTTTAATCATTCTGCAATTGCAGGATATTATTCTTTTCGTTGCTCACTGGTCATATATAGTAAGTATCTGTTACGAAATAATATTTACAAATTTGATTTGATTGTATAGTTCCATTCTCCGTGAAATCCGCTTTTTTTAATGCTGATGCTATCCAATTTTTCATCT
>CAISYK010000982.1 GCA_903889605.1 uncultured Bacteroidota bacterium | reverse complement strand
TTTAACTGATTCATAAAACAAAGGTATTCCAGGATTAAAAAACTGCTTTGATTTTCGTTAACTGATAATTTTAAATAGTCTAAAGCGGGAATTAATGTTTTAAAAAATTAACAACGAGGCTGTCAATAAAATGGCAGCCCATAGTATATATGACCTGTGAAGTTGAAAGTAATAATCTTAAATCTTAAAAAATATGAAAAAAAACATCTTATACACATTAACGGTAATTTCCCTGATGTATTCAGGCATTACAATCAAAGCACAGCAGCCTTTATCGCTTAATCTCTTTTCACAAAATGGATGGATGAGCGATACCATTGGAGGAGGAACACCTTATGTTAATGATTCTGCCCACTGCCCCGGGAAAAAAGTTGGTTATAATTTGCCCTGTTACGTAGGTGGGAAACTTTATCAACGTTTAACTGATGTAAAAGCAAGTAAGGCTAAATATATCCGTTTTGGTGGCATTAATGCAGATCAAAATAAGCCTGAATTAAGGCAGTATCTGAGGTTTGTCGATTCAGTCAGAGCAGAGGGAATGGAGCCTATTTTACAAATTTCATTGAATGTGGGTGAACCGGGTGGAAATGCTTCTCCAATTTATGACACAAACAGTGCAAAAACTATTATCAATTATATCAATAATACAAAGGCACGTCATGTGACCATGTGGTCCATTGGAAATGAGCCGGATCATAAGCTTCCCGGAGGTTATGGCTATGATACAACTACAAAAGTGTTTCTTATCACCACTTATATTAAAAACTTCTCCAAAGCAATGCGCAGAGCGGTAGATACGGTACCAATCAAAATCATTGGGCCTGAGTTAGCGGAATGGAAATGCGAACAATCATATAAAAAAAAGAAAATGGTTGATTCCCTGCTTACTCCCGGCCAACGATGTGATATTACTGGCTTTGACGGCGGTGATACCAGCAAGCCATGGATAAATATATTCAGTTTTCATTTTTACGGGATTGACGGTGATGCGCCAAGTTTGCCAAGGGCAACTTTAATTGACAGGCTGAGGAAAACAAATGGTTTAGCACAAACCCTGGATACACTTAATGTTAAGCTTGCTAATGCAAATTCACATTATAACAGGACAGGTGCATTAGCATTAACAAGCGCAATAACTGAAGCGAAAATTGATTTCCAAGGAGATACAACTGATGCTTTTTCGGATGTTAAATGCAATGGGTTTTTTGCCGGCCAATACTGGTTGGAAATAGCGAGCATTGCAGCAGAGAAAGGAGTTGATTTTGTCAATTTTTGGAGTGCAAGCGAAACTTCCATGGGATATATTAGAAACAGCACCGGCGCTAAAAAAAGCACATACTATCACTTCAAAAAAGCAGCTGAAAATTTTTCAGGAAACTATTTTACAGCCAAAGATTCAAGCGCTTCAAGCCCATTGGATATTAAAAACATTAAAGCTTTTGGAACCAAAGATGCAAACCACATTGCCATAATAATTATGAACCAGGATTCTTTGACCAGCCCAGCCACTAAAAGAGGTTATGGGATAAATTTAAATGGTTCATATTCCGGAAATACGTTTACCAATAAAATAAAAATTAGCATGGGAGTAAACAAAACGTATTATGATTCTATTGAAGCAGCATCTACCACACTATTAGAGTTTGACCTTAATGGGAATATCTCACAGGTGTATACTTATAAGCAATCAGATTACAACAGCCCGCCGGGTTTTCAGCAAACTCACTGCAGTGATTCGGTAACGTTTACAAGCCAGTCAGCATTTAATAATTATGCCCCCGGTGTTTATTCAAAAATCACAATTGAC
>CAISYK010000981.1 GCA_903889605.1 uncultured Bacteroidota bacterium | reverse complement strand
TTCTGCAGCCGATTCAAATAATACATCAATTGATGGTCTGGAATAATTGACGCGTTCACCAATTGTAAGGGAAAATGTTTTGTCCTTCTCGATTAACAAATGATAATTGGCCGGTGCAAGGTACACCTTTCCACTTTCAATTTTTTCTTTTTCATCCGCTTCATTTATAAGAAGATTGCTTTTATCATTTAAAAGTTTTATCCACTGACTATCAGAATGAGTACCTATATGCTGCACAATAATAACGGGAGTATTAAAATCTTTAGGTAAAAGAGAAAACATGACTTTCATCGCATTCATGCCTCCTGAAGAAACACCTATTACAATTGCTTCGTAGCGCATATTTTAATACTTCTTTTTAAAGATTCTTTGTTTTTTATCCAACTCAGTGTATTCTTCAGACAAATCGGTAAACCGCAAACCTTCTTTTGAACCCAGGCATAGAAAGCCACCATTAATCAAGCTATTCAGAAAAAGTTTCTGCACTTTATTTTGTAAATTTTTATCAAAATAAATAAGCACATTTCTGCACAATATCAAATGAACTTCGGCAAATACGCTGTCAGTTACTAAATTATGATTAGCCCACACAATATTCATTTTCAAAGATTTGTTCATTATAACACTATCATAATTTGCTGTATAATATCCCGAAAAAGATTCTTTGCCTCCCGATAACTGATAATTTGCAGTGTATTCTTTCATCATTTTGTTGGAAAATATTCCTTCTTTTGCTTGTGACAATGCCTGCTGATTAAAATCAGTAGCATAAATCGTAGTTCTTTCATACAAGCCTTCTTCCTGCATAATAATGGCCATTGAATATGCTTCTTCGCCCGTTGAGCAGCCAGCATGCCATATTTTTATAAACGGATAGGTTTTTAAAATAGGGATGACATTTTCGCGCAATGATCGATAAAAGCCTGGATCGCGAAACATTTCGGTTACTGTTATTGATAAGTCCTGTAAAAGAGTTGAAGCAAAAGTTTCATCGTTCAGAAGTCTGGATTGCATTTGAGAAATATTTTCCAAACCTGTCATCTTCATCCTGTTCATGATCCTGCGCATGATATGCGCCTTTGAGTATTGCCTGAAATCATAACTGTATTTCTTAAAAAAAGCTTCCAATAATAGTGTAATTTCCAACTCAGATTTGTTTTTATTTATCATTTCATGGGATGAAATACTTACAGTTAAACCTCAGATCAGATGCATTATAACAAAAGATGCAATTGCCGGTATCGTTTGAATGCAGGATGTTATGGGGAGCTTATTCTTGTTTAGTTTTCATGGTTTTTGCATTATATTACAAAAGTGCATGCTTTATAAGCTTAAAGTGTTACATTGTTTTAGAAAGAAGTTACATAATTCACACTTTTAGCTCATTTCTTGTTTATTGGTTGTGAGAAACCCTTACTTGAAATTTTATAGGACACTATCTTTAAACAACCGCAAAATAGTGCTCATGTGGATAGGCCGACAACCTTGACCATCTAACGCCAATTTGTATAAGCCACAATTTTTACCATAAATTCCTATCGACCTGGACTTCAACAGCCTTTTATAAGTGGTCAACCAAAGTCGGCAGAGTCAGGATATTTCAGACGTATTTTCCCGATTATGAACAAAAAAAAACCCGGTTTCCCGGGGCCAAAAAACTACATGGAACCTTCGTCTGCGAAAGAATAATAGACATCATGTGCAACAATTATGTGATCCAGAACAGATATCTCAAGTAATGCGCCGGCATCTTTGAGCTTCTTTGTAATTTTCATATCTGCCACACTTGGAGTGCATTGCCCCGAAGGATGGCAATGACCTAGGATAATCGAGGTTGTATGATTTTCCAGGGCGATGCAGAATATCTTTTTAGGATCAAC
>CAISYK010000980.1 GCA_903889605.1 uncultured Bacteroidota bacterium | reverse complement strand
GGGTTGTATCAAATGGCTGTATTTGGTGCTTTGTAGTCCCTTCATCCGCACTTCGAGGGAAAGCAGTTCAGAAATGGACTGCTTTTCTTTTTTACCATCCTCGAAAGGCTTGTCTTTCCTACAAATTAGCTCAACCACTTCATTCATTTTTGGGGTTCGATATTTGTTATTTTCAAAAATGAGTTTTTCAGGAAATACCGAACCCACAATACGTTGTTTGGTTGTTGTATTCCTTGCAACATAGTATTTATCTAGGGCTAAGAGTACCTCAAGACAGCTATCTATTTTCGTATCATGGTTTTCGAGTCCCTCTTTCATTTTTAGTTCCTCAACATTTAACAGATTGATTTTTTCTTCAATTTCAATTTTCATTTCCCGGCATTCACTCGCCGAAATTTCACCATCAAGCATCAAGTCTTTTGCATTTTTAAGCCTTTGTTTTTGCTTTGCAGTTTCTTTAAATAATTTTTCAAGCTCAGCTTTGCCGGAATTATTATTTTGTTTCAATCTGTCTTTTAAGATTTTTGAATATAAATTCATTGCTTTTGGTTTGGCGCTGAAATCTCCCAATAAATTAGCAAAAACTTCATTCACATCTTTAGCTCTTTGGCGTTCCTTACAGTTACGGTCGCAATGATAATAATAGAACTTGCCTCCTAATTTGCCACGAGATGCAGAGCCGGTTAAATTGCGACCGCATCTAGGACAAGACAAAAATCCCCTTAATGGCATTTCATCCCTGACAGTAGTGTATTTGTTAGGCAATTTTTTCTTTCTGCCCTCAATAATATCCTGCACAGTGTAAAATGTCGTTAAATTAATTAATGGTTCATGAATACCCTCAACCCATTGTGCTGGTTCGTCCTTGTAGGCTGGAACAAGTATCTTACCGATGTAGCCCTTGTTTCGCAGTAGCATCCAAAAAGAGTTACGATTGCATTTTAAACCTTCTTTGTTAAGTTTCCTTCGCAACTCTTCAATATTATAAAGGCCGGATGCAAACTCTTTAAAGGCTTTCTCCACAAGCTCTTGTTGTTTGCCACCTTCATGTGCTATAATCGGTCTATTGTTTTCATCCCGAATATTTTTATATCCTCTCAAACAGCTGCCTAACCAACGTCCTTCTTTTTTCTCACGTCTAATACCATGAAATACATTTAAAGCCCTGCGATCATTATCAACTTCCGGGGCAGCAAGATAAACTGCCAGCATGATTTTACTTTCAGGAATTTCAAAATCTAAGGGTTGTTCAATTGCTTGAGGCTCTACTCCTAATTTTTTTAAATCCCGGATTGTAATATAAGCTTCGGCAACATTTCTAGAGAATCTATCCCACTTTAGGAATATAATATTATCAACGTAATTCCGATTTTTTTTAATGAAGGACATTATCTTAATCCATTCAGGGCGGTCAAAAGATTTACCGCTTTCATCATCGTGGTGAAAGCCTACTATCTCAATATTATTGTGTTCACAATACTTATGGAGCTTATCTTTTTGGTCTGATGGACTGTAACCATTGTTTTGTTCATCGGTTGATACACGAGTATAAATGATAGCTCTGCGTTTCATAATATTGTTTAAGGTTTGTCTTTATTTTTAACTTCTATTGTTTCGGCAAAATTTTGTTCATGTTCCATTTCGTAAGCTTCAATTGCAATGTCGGCGATATGATATAGCCAGTCCCTAATTTTAATAACCTGTTCATCGGTATATTCATCGCCACTTCCATTGAGTGTTTGTTTACACTCATTCAATGATAATTTTCTATTTTCAGCCGCCGATTTCATTTCAAAAGGCCTTGCTTAAATAATTTTTTACCGAAAAAAAAGAACGAATAAATAGTTTTTTTTAGACTTACTAAATGCTGTGCAAGTATAATGATAATCAACCAGTTACAAAGCATTTTAAATAAAATACAATCAACTGTTAACTGATTAGGAATCAGAACTTGTGTTAATTTTGTTTGATTATATTTTTTTATTATGCTCATATTTCGCTTTTGCTTTGCAAAAGTGCCTGTGTTTTTTCTAAAGCATAATAAAATTGTGTAATCTGACGTACTATCCTATATATTTATATAGTTTGATTTCAATTCTAATATTTAATAACTTTTATGAATATTTCATGACTCAATCTTTTATAGATGGTCGTTTGGATGGGGAAAACAAATATCCGTAGAACCGGACAGAGAAAATAAATAAGGTTATAATGGGTATAATATGGTAAAAAATTATCGCAACAGTTTTTTAAAACCATCAATTGACGGTTCGCTTTTATCATAATTGACTGTTCAAATCGTCAATTCAAACAGATAATAAGGGCAGATTTCACAGATAGAAAAATCTTTTTATCAGAATTTAAGAAGGAATTATAAAGGATAATTAACCTTAACAAATCTATTCTGTATGTCTCGAAAATGATTGTGTAGGAATTAAGAAGTAATTGAAAAAGATTAGAAATAATTATAAACGTGCATATTTTTTAAGTGTTCTCCTCAATCCAATTCGCAATAATCTTTTCTGCTGCATCTATATCTTCGTCAAGCGATTTTGATTTCGGGTTCCTTTCCCAAACATTGCCGCCTTCATCAAGTATCCTGACCATTGAACGACTATATTCATCTTGCCCAATCTCAATCCAACCTTGATTTTCGACCCACCAATTAAGGTTAGGATAATTTTTTGAAAAACTTGCCATAAAGTTTTATGTATGAGTTTAAAAATAATTGTGTAACATTTAAAAACAATTGAAATTAATTTAAAACATTGCTAAACTATTCTTTCTTCCAGTAAATCTTTCCAAATAATAAACCCTTTTCGATCATCGGAATAATCGTGAACAATGCGACTAAAGTTTTCAGGATTGCTTTCAATGAATGTCTGCCGGCCTTTTGCTCGTATTACTCCAAGACCTTCGTCAATTTGTTTCAACTTACGTGAAAGATTAACGTTTCCTTTATCTATATGCCAAATGTAAGTAGCTTCTTCGGTGTCCAGTGTTTCTAAGACGATGTGGTATTGCTGCGTCCCGTTGATTAGGAATACAAACGAAAATGGCGATAATACAAAACGTATTTTTAATATGGTGCTATCGTGCTTGTGTGATAAATAACGAAGTTGTTTGCTATGCCTTACATTTTTAGAGTTTAAAATATCATCTAAAAATTCTTCTTCGGATTGATAAAGCAGATTGCCTGTTTCATTACTTTGTATTTGTCCAATATTCAATAAATTCTCATCCCCAATTGGTATTCTGCCTATAATACCTTTGGAAACAAATCGGAATTTTACGCTATCTATTATTTCTCTGTTTATTCTTTGTATGTCGGCAGAAGTGGCGAAATGGGAATTAAGATTTCCGTTTTCAAATTGAGCAAATACATCTACTTTAACATTTTTAGTCTTTAATATTTTAGCGAAGTAAGGCTTCAATACATCAAATTCAGGACGCATTTCTATATTTTCAATTTCAAACTCTATCTCAGCATTCACTTCAGGAACAACATATTTAAAGGCAATTGCGCCAAATCTAAATTCAAGTTGCTCAATCGGAATTTTTACTGATTTCTCAAAAGTGAAACTGTTTTTCTCTGATTCATTTGCTTCCTCAGGTTGGTAGAACAATGTGCCGGACTGATTTATTTTTTTGTAATACGCATTTCGTTTTTGAAATAAATTTTCGAGGTAATAAATTTTCAAATCCCTGTAATCATATATGGTTGGTGTGATTTCCGAACGCTGCACCCTTCCAATGTATTGAATTAACTTGCCTTCAAAAGAAAATGGATAAACTAAAAATAAACACTCAATATTTTGAATATCGCTACCCTCTCCAAAATACTGACCTGTTGTTATGAGTGCTTGAAAGTTGCCTTCATTTAACATTTTCCATTTTGTAATCTTGTTTAATTCTGAATCTTCACCGCTTAACGTTACCGTTTCATATTTCTGTTTTAAATATTGGTTGAGCGTTTCAATGTGATCTTTGCGCTCGGTAACAATTACAATTTTCTTTCCCTTACTTAACTCGACAAACACATCATCCAAAATAAGTTTGTTCCGTGCGGAATCGTGTACTAATATTTTTGATAGTGTTTCAAATTTATCCGTTTTAGAATTAAAAGGTACAGAGAGAGCGGTATCTCTGATAATAACTTTTGCACCGCCGGTACTTTCTGTTAATTGCGGTTTTATTTCTGCAATTATCTCACCTAAATAGGAAAAGATTAGTTTACCATCATTGTATTTTCTGAATGGTGTTGCCGTTAATCCATATAAATAAAAGGAATGAAGTTTTGCTATGGTAGTTCTAAAAGTATCAGCAGGAACGTGATGACACTCATCAACTATAATTGTTCCGAAACTGTTTTCATATTTGTTTGCCTCTGCTGATAGTAATAATTTATCAAGGCTTTGAATCATAGCAACTGTAATGTGTTTGCCGATGGTATTTTTCCCTTGACCTATTATTCCAATATCCTTTTTCGGGATGCCTAAAAATGATTCAATCCGCTCAATCCATTGCATAGCCAGTTGTTTCCTATGCACGATAATCAAGGCAGGTTGTTGTTTTTCGGCAATGATTGAAAGACCGATAATAGTTTTACCTGAACCCGGCGGAGCTACAATAACGCCAAAATCTTTTTTAGTTGCGGCTTCCTTTACTACAAGCTGTTGGTCTCTCAGTTGAATGCTCGAATTAAATAAGGTTGTTTCCTTTTTTATTCTTGCATCAACAAAATCGTATTCGATTTTATTTTCCTTGCAAAAACGAAGCAGTTTGCCGGCAGCTCCTCTTGGGATAATAATTTCATCCGGTGTTTCTTCAATTAATTTGAAATAGCGGTCTGTACCCCATGTATTTTTACCGAGCTTCTTTTTGATGATAAATTCGCTGCTTATAAAATTGAATTCTTCTTTTATAAAGTTTATCAAAGGTGTTGTTAGTCCTTCTCTCGAAATATAAACGGCATTGCTGAGCTTAACATTTAATTTTCCGTTAACTGATTTAGTAGTGGTAGTTTTACTTACATCATTATCCGGTTTTGTCGCTAAGGATTGATAAAGGTTTTCAAGTTCGGTAATTTTAATTTTGCGAACAGCTTTAAGAAACTCCCACTGATTTTCAATTGGCAATAAGGTTTCGGGATTAACGAAACAACTATTTCCATTGTCCCAATAGGTTTTATTTAATGGCAATGCGATTAAATTTCCGAACCCTTTTCCTGAAAGATAATCTTGATTAGGAAACAGCCTGTCGAAACTGGAACTTTTATCGAATACAGAAAACACACCCGCCTCCTCAAGTAATGCTTTAAAAATATTTCTACTTTTAAATGCTGAATAGTTTTGTTCAAAAAATATCCAAACATGACCGCCTTTACCTGAACGGGAGCGTTCCAAATAGGCTGGAATGTTTTTACTCTCGCAAGTTTTAATAAAGGTTTTACATTCTTCTGCCCAATTATCCTCATCAAAATCGGCTGCAATAAACCATGATGTATTATCTTTTAACAGCGGATACAATCCCATTAACTGCTCGCCTTGCAAATGTTTTATTATTTGTTCGTCTGTTAATGGTTGGTATTGCTTGTCAGCGTAATTTTGAAATGTGCCGCCTTTCATTCGGTGCATCTTATAGCTGTATGGGTCGAAAGTATAAGCCGGCGCATAACCATTTTTATTGCCCTTTTCCCATCGTGTAGCATAAATATCTTCTCGCCCTTTAAAAAGAGATTTAAAAATATGTAGCTTTCCATCCATAGGTTTCAATTATTTGATTCCGATTGCTAAAATTACAGCTTTTATTTTTCAGGTTTCAAAGCATTTTTTTGGCATTTACTATTAAATAACGTTATGTAGCAATTAAGAACTATTTAAGAAGTAATTGAAAAACTATGAAAATAATTAGAAAACATTAGAAATGTAAAGGCTTTTTAACTCTTTGGATATATTAAGGATAATATATTGCGTATTTCTTTCAAAAACAAATCATTACCTACCGCTTTTTTGCATATTTTTCTGCCTAAGTATATGGCAGAATCGAATTTCGCATATTTGGAAAAGGAATTTCCTCTTCTATTCAACTTGGCACAATCTGCCGAGTATAATTT
>CAISYK010000979.1 GCA_903889605.1 uncultured Bacteroidota bacterium | reverse complement strand
TTATTAAAATTAAAAAAAGATGAATACCGCGTAAATATTAGAAAGCAGCGTATGGAAAATGATTTAGTTTTATTACAAAACTATAATGCAAACTCAAATGATTTAGTAAAAGATGAAACCAAATATCAGATAATTATTACTGTATCAGCAGATGCAGCAGCCAGCGGAACTGGTAACATTAATTATTTGCTGCAAGGTGCCGGCTGGAGCCCTTCCTATGATTTACGTGCAAAAGGTGCCGGCGGTACTATGCAGTTAACATACAAAGCTCAGGTTTTCCAAAATACAGGTATTGACTGGAATGATATAAAATTAACTCTTTCAACTGCTAATCCTAATCAAAGTAATGTAAAACCAACTTTAAGCACATGGTGGATGAATTTTTACAATCCATACCAGTATTCTGCTCCTGTTTCAAAATCATCGATGAATGCCGAAAGACCATCAGCCGGAGTAAGTTATCAGGCTCAAGAATCAGTTGCGGACAAAGAAATGGTGCCGGAACCAGTTTCGCAATCTATTGCAGACTATACAACAACTTCAGAAAATTTTACTAATGTGGAATACGAAATTAAATTGCCCTACACAATACCTAATGACGGTAAAACACATTTCGTTGCAGTGCAGTCAAAAGATATTCCAGCTGAATATGTTCACTTTTCTGCACCAAAAATGGATAAAGATGCCTTTTTAGTTGCTAAAATTTCAGATTGGGATGAATTGAATTTAGTTGCCGGGAAGGTAAATATATATTTCGACGGAACATTTGTAGGTGAATCGTATATCAATCCAAATAACTTAACTGACACACTTGATTTGACTTTGGGACGCGACAAAAATATAGTTGTAACACGTGTTAAACAGAAAGACAAGACAAAAGAAAAAATTATTGGAGAGGAAAAAGTAAAAACGGTTACCTATGAAATTACCGTCCGCAATACCAAATCATCAGCTTCAAATTTTAATTTACAAGATCAAATTCCTGTTTCTCAAAATAAAGAGCTTGTAATACTTTTATTAGAATCATCAGGTGCAGTATTAGATGAAAATACAGGCATTTTGAATTGGAAATTTAATATCAAACCAAAAGAAACTAAAAAAATAACATTTACCTATAGTGTAAAAATCCCTAAAAATAAATTAGTTACAGACTTTTAATATTCTTCCAAATAGATTGAGAAATCTATTAATTTCAAAACTGGATTACTTCTGCAGAGAGGACTTGCTACAAAACAGGTCCTCTCTTTTTTTTTAAATTCATCAAAGAAATTTCTGATTCTCGATTACATTTGATTCACAATTCAATAATCTCTATTCCCGTTAAATCTCACATAAAAATCATCAACCATAAAATATCCTATTTTTTTAACTTATTTTCTATTGCATAAGAACTATTTCATTAGTTTTGCATCCCTTTAATTATAACAAAAACAATACGTTATCCCCCAAAAATGAAAAAACTTCTGTTTTCCCTGAATATCATTATTTATTTTTTTACACAAGGATATTCTCAAAATAAATATACCATAAGCGGAACTGTTTCCGATTCCGCTAATGGTGAAACAACAATCGGCGCATTAGTTTACATCAAAGGAACTACAAATGGTGTATCTACCAATGTGTATGGGTATTATGCTCTTACAGTTCCTGAAGGCAGGTATGAAATTGTAATCAATTACCTGGGGTATGAAAGTCAAACCCGCCAAATTGACCTGAAAAGTAATATTTTACTTAATTCAAGATTGAAACCTACTGAAAATACCTTAAAAGAAGTTGTTGTTTCGTCAGAAGGCAGTCGGGAAAAAGAGCAGGTTAGATCAGCCCAAATGAGCAGCATATATATCCCTATCGAAAAAATAAAAAATATTCCAACTATTGGCGGTGAAACAGATATAATAAAAGTAATGCAGCTTATGCCAGGAGTAAAACGCGGCGGAGAAGGGCAGAATGCAATGTACGTCAGGGGCGGGTCAGGCGATGATAACCTTATTTTGTTGGATGAAGCTGTAGTGTATAATGTTTCGCATTTGTTTGGGTTCTTTTCAGTATTTAACAACGATGCATTGAAAGAAGTTACTATGTATAAAGGAGGATTTCCTGCTCAATACGGCGGGCGTTTATCTTCTGTTATGGACATCCGTATGAAAGACGGCGATATGCAGAAATATCATGTTGACGGCGGAATCGGAACACTATCTTCCCATATTACTATACAAGGGCCGATTATAAAAGACAAAATGTCCTTTATTGTTTCCGGCAGAAGATCCTATATCGACAAGGTATTTAAACTTGTTAACAAGGGTAAAGATCTATTGCCTTACCATTTCTATGATGCTAACTGCAAGCTGAACTATAAACTTTCTGATAAAAACAGGCTTTTTTTAAGCGCATATTATGGTGATGATATTTTAAAGGCCGGCAGTGCTGAATTAGGCGGCGGTTTTTCTTTGGGCAATGGAATTGGAACAATCCGATGGAATCACTTGTTTCATGAAAAGCTGTTCTCAAACTTTTCATTGATTTACACTCGGTTTCGATATATAGTATCCGCAGAAGCACTTGGAAATTCATTTAGTGCAAGATCAAAAATAACCGACATTGGTTTTAAATACGACTTTAGTTATTTTAAAAACCCAAAGAATGCAATAAAATACGGGATGCTGTTTACTAATCATAGTTATCGGCCTAATATCGTAAATTCATCCGGCGTAATATCTGAATTTGTAAAATCCGAAGAAGGAAAATTAATTATGACACAAGAATTAGCATTTTATGCTAATCATGAGTTTGATGCTACCGACAAAATTAAATTGAATTATGGTATTAGACAATCACAACTTTTAACCGATAAGGGACGGCTTTACTTTAATCCTGAGCCGCGTTTTTCTGCAGCTTTTTCTTTAACCGAAAAACAATCTGTAAAGTTCAGCTATTCATCCATGGTGCAGTATGTGCATTTGGTTTCAAGTTCTTCAATAGCATTACCCACCGATTTATGGTATCCGGTAAGCAATAAAATTGAACCGCAGGGATGCACACAATGGGCTTTGGGATACAACTATTTATTTGATAAAATAAAAACTACTGCATCAGTCGAAACTTATTATAAAAAATTAAGCAATTTGATTGAATACCGTGAAGGTGCCAATCTGATTTTAAATGATAATTATGAAAAGGAATTAGTTGTTGGAAAAGGGGAATCGTTCGGTTTTGAATTTTTTCTGCAAAAAATGTCAGGTAGATTTTCCGGCTGGATCGGGTATACACTTTCATGGGCTAACAGGCAATTCGATGCTTTAAATCAAGGTAAGACATATTATGCAAAATTTGACCGCAGGCATGATTTATCACTGGTTGGAAGTTTCGATTTCACAAAACGTATTTCAGCATCTGTTGTATGGGTTTATTCAACAGGCCAGCGCTTTACACCAATGACAGGCAATTTTGTTATGCCTAACTCAACGCTTACCAACGTTGATGTTCTTCCAATTTATGCCGAAAGAAATAGTTTAGAATTACCAAGCGCACATCGCCTTGATGTAAGCATTATTATAAAATCAAGACTTGATCGAAAGTATTTAAAATGGACAGGGGAATGGTCTTTAGGTGCTTATAATCTTTATAACCGTGCCCAGCCATACAGGGTAAGTGTAGAAATGAATGATAATGGAAGTGCTAAATATGTTGCACATGGCCTGTTTGGCTGTATCCCGTTTTTAGCCTACAGCTTTAAATTTTAAAAAGAAG
>CAISYK010000978.1 GCA_903889605.1 uncultured Bacteroidota bacterium | reverse complement strand
CGGTTATAGAAAGGAACAGGATAGTGTTTGACGGATCTGTTTATATTCCTGTTAGCGATCAGTATAAGAGCAGGTTTCAGGCATATATTGATAAAAATTTTCTGGCCTGATGGTTTTCAGGTAATTTTGACTGGGGATCAGCATGTAATATTAAGCCGGATTGTGCAGTTTTACGAAGGCGAGAAAAAGAAATACTATGCATTTTAAAGTAATCAGGATATTTCTGATCATTTGGCTGGCTTCAGTAATTAATCAGGATATATGTGCAAATACTCTCTATTACGGTTTACCCAGAATATTGAATTTTTCGCGATTACAATATGGAGGTGGAATTCAAAGCTGGTCGTTTGCTGAAACAGATAATGGATTACTGTATTTTGCCAATAATCTCGGGCTTCTCGAATATAATGGAACAAACTGGTCATTATATAAATCCATTAATGCTGTTAACCGGGCTGCTTGTGCCGATGGCAACAGGATCTATGTGGGAGCCTTTAATGATTTTGGGTTTTATGAAGAAAATGAAAGAGGTATTTTACAATATCATTCCCTTACCCATTTGATCAAGGGTAAGATTGGAGATTTTGATGAAATATGGAAGATATATAAAACAAGTTTTGGGATTGTTTTTCAATCATTTAAGGCGATATTTATTTACCAGAACGGCAAAATAGACATTATTTATCCGCCTTCGAATTTTCATTTTTCATATTATGTTAATGGCATTTTATGGGTTTATGATGAACTGCACGGGCTTATGCAGTATAAGGATGGGAAAGTGGTGACAGTGCCTGGTGGCGATTACTTTACCGGGACACAAATATGGTCAATATTACCTTTGAATGATGGTGAAGTTATTATTGGCACAGCTGCTAACGGCCTGTTTCGCTATAACGGCCGGAATGTAATTCCCTGGGGTTCAAAAATAAATGAGCAACTGAAAAAGTATCAGCTCTATTCGGCAAAGAGGCTGAAAAACAATTATTTCGCTTTTGGCACAATTCAACATGGATTAATCGTTTCCGATTCGGCCGGGAACCTGATTTTTGAAATGAACAAGGAGCGCGGGATGCAGAATAATACGGTTTTAGGAATCGGCCAGGATTATAAAGGTAATATCTGGTTATGCCTCGATAACGGCATTTCCATGATCGAATTTGGTTCGCCTGTGTCTTTTTTACAAAATTATTTTGACATAGGAACCGGCTACGCATCAGCTAAATTTGGGGATAATATTTACCTGGGTACTAATCAGGGGCTTTTCTATATCCAGGGTAAAGATTTTATTGATCCTTCAAAAACAAAGTCCGCTTTTAAATTGATTGAAGGGACCGAAGGGCAGGTGTGGAACCTCTCAGTGATTGATAATACCCTATTTTGCGGTCATAATAACGGAGTATTCCAGGTTAAGGGCAATAAAGCTATTAAAATCACTTCAGTGCCGGGCGCATGGAATTTTTTGAAAATAAATAATACTGGGCTCATCCTGGTTGGTACTTATACCGGTCTTTGTGTTTTAGAAAACCAAAGTGGTTTATGGCACTTAAGAAATAAAATAAATGGATTTGCCGAGTCATCCCGTTTTGTTCAATATGATCAAACGGGCAATATCTGGGCCAGTCAAACGTATAAAGGCATTTTCAAAATAAAACCTGACAGCTCCTGGAGAAATGTACTGGAAGTAAAACTTTTTAATTCAAAAAACGGTCTGCCTTCCGATCAGTCAAATCTATTATTTAATATTCAGTCAGAAATATTAGTTGCAACGGAGAAAGGAATCTGCAAATT
>CAISYK010000977.1 GCA_903889605.1 uncultured Bacteroidota bacterium | reverse complement strand
GGAATAATCGTTTCATGGTTTACTGTCCGCAGGATGCTGAATAAAAGCCCCGGCGATTTAATTTTTAACAGGTAAAATTACAATAAACAGAATATTAAAGTATTATTTTTAACATCAATGATATGTTTAAAATCCTAAATACAGCACTTTCCAGAAAATTAGAGATAACTGCCTGCGAGGGGCTTTTGGTGGCTCAAAAAAATGGTGTTTTTTATTTTGAAATAAAAAAAGAAAACGCGGTTTTAAAATTTAAATGTTCGGAAGGCACCTTTAACAAACATTTTAAAACTGATCAAAAGATTGACACGACTATCACACCAGATCAAAAGATTGCGGACAAAGAATATACTGACCTGATGAAATTTTTCTAGAAGATGGTTTAATTTCCTGATTACCGCATTTTAAGCAGTGATTAAATATATTTCACCTGCAGTCGCAGCTGTCATTTTTCATTTTCAGATCGATGGTTGTAACAACTCTTGATACGTCGTCAACGTCAGCAATAATAATACGAAGATCTTTACCATCTGAGGTTATACCTTCTACAGCATAGGTAGGATATGGTTTATCGTGAACATTACTTTTATTATAATTTACTTTACCTTTTCCAGCAGTTTTACCGTTTCCAAGTAATTCCCGTATTTCCGATTCGGTAATATGCCTGCATTGCATTCGGCAGGCAGCATGTTTGCTGTATTCCAATTTCTGCCAGCCAAGCTCTTCCATTTTAGCGGAACTTGGAAGCTGACAGCCTTTGCCTTTATAAACGAATTTTACAACAAGTAATCCTAATAAAAAGCCAGTACCATATAATTTTAACCGTCTAATCAAAGCGGAATGTTTCCCGGGTAATGCCATATTTAGATATTGTAGCCAATGAAATAATAAAAAATATTTAACCTAATATAATTTGTAGTTAGACAAAATGCTTTCTGTTTCAGCGAACGCATTACATAAAGAAAAACAAACACCTTATCTTCAGTAAAAATTCTAACAGCAGCCACCCAGCCTTCCCGCATCTGTGTGTAAAAACCTTAGTATATTTCAAGTGTTATATTTTCAGACCTAATGTGCCGTGCAATTGAATACCATTATGCAATTTAGCACTAAGCGTGTTATCGGTAACGGTATAGTGGTTATTGAATAAACATATCATATATTAAAATTAAAAAAGCATCTCAATTTTATGAGAGGCTTTTTTAAAATTTTTATTCGTAAATAATACGCAGCTGTTATTTCCCGGAAAGGTATTTTTTCCATGGTTTCCAATAATAATCCTGCCATCCGGCCTTTAGTCCTTCGCTCTGATTATCCGGCACATTAGCATGAACGGCATGTAATATTACGTCTTTCCCTTTAGGCTCAAGAAAAATACTGAATGTTGAATCTATGTCTTCTTTATCCCAATCCTCGGCTCTCCAACTCTGAACAATAAGTTTGTCTTTAATTAATTGAAGATTTTTCCCTGAGATATAACCTCCATAAGCAGAAAATTTACTTCCTTCCTTTTCGGAAATTTTTGCAGGTTCTCCGG
>CAISYK010000976.1 GCA_903889605.1 uncultured Bacteroidota bacterium | reverse complement strand
TCCATAAAGGGAAATCTAAAAAGCGGCCGATTTGTAAATAAAACAAGTATCCCTGTTAATATGACAGATACCGTAAATATGGAGGAAAAAACTAAACCCGTTTTGGCTTATATTTCAAAAGTGGGGAAAAATACCGTTCAGTTTTTCAGAAAGAAAGTCAGTAAAGAAAAGCAAAATTGCTTATAAAAATAACCTCTGTGCATTTTACAATTATCATTTAAATAAAACAAACGCAAATATTTAAAACCATGAAATTGAAAATAGAAAAAAAAATAAAGAACAGTTATAAAAATAATATATACTCTAATTATAAAACTGCAGGTAATAAACTGCTGTTTTTTATGGCTTTAGTTTCTACAATAATCTTAAACAGCTGTAAAAAAGAAATAGAAACAATTCCCAAACTTCGTATGCCTGCTGATGATAAAATTGAAGCACTGGATTATCAAAGAACTTTATCCATCATTTCACAAATACTAAATATCAAGTGCAAACTGCAGGATTTATCACCTTCTGACTTTTTTGAGATCAGCAGTTCTTCCCACAGCGGAATTTTAAATAAAGACAGCATTCTGCAAAAAAGGCTGCCAAATGGCGATACGTTAAAAGTTATTATTGATTTTGATGAAACTGCAGCAAAAATAAGGAGCAGATCTCTAATTTACTGCTTTTCAGGAACGCCAGATAATTATGGTAACACAAAAGAAGGACGCCTTATCTATAAGATAAACAGTGAAAAACTTTTTTTGGATTCAGGAATGACTTGTAATATTGTTATCCAAAATTTTAAAATAAACGGCAATAAGGTGAATGGCATTATTACAATTGAAAATAGAGGAAAAGCTTCATATTCCATAAGCACCCAGCATTTTAAAGTAACTATAGCCGGCAAAACAGTTGAAATTACTGAAGGGTTATTTACTAAAATTGATAGTAAAAACTGCCGATATGAATTAACCGGCCAAGCATCCATAATAAGTTCATTCGGTGCGGCCTTCAATGCTGTTATAACTGAAACTGTGATTGTGGATACCGACTGCAGGTGGGGCCTAGTTGCGGGTAATGTTGAATTGAATATTCCAAATCAAAGTAAAAAATCAATTAATTTTGGAAAAGGCGATTGTGACCCTTTTGCATCTATTACCATTGATAATTTGAAAATCCCAATAATACTTTAATTTGTTAAGATCAATCAATTTAATTAACAAAAACAATTTTGCTGAAGCCTATTTACTTGGAATTTCAGCAATAGAATGTTAAAAAAATATAAATTTTGCAGTTGTGGTTCCAGCAGATCTTAATCTGCTGGAACTTGTTTCTATTGGTGAATGCCCCTCCGTCATTATGTTTCATTATCTATACCGACTGTTGATTTATAATGTGTGCACCTGACAAATAACAAATGCAGATATTGTATTAATCAAATATATAATACATTTGTCGAAATATAGATTAATACATTATATATCGCTACAATATATGTTACAACACTTATTTAGTTTCCCCATTTATTACAATATCACAATACTTAGTTTTTCAGCTTAGCAAAAATTAATGTTTTGATAAAGAATGCGGGTGGCATTGGCACAATTATTTACTACGTGAAGAAAAACACCAATTTAAAATAACCAATACAAACAACCAAAACAACAATTAGAAAAAATCAATTCCTTATGAAAAACAAAAACAAATATTTAGCGGCTGTCCCGGTTTTCGCGACAGTCATCGTAATGGGACTATCTAGCTGCACAAAACATGACCAGATACTTGATTTAACAACAGCAGCAAATCCGACACCGGTATTAAACACTGACACACTGATTGTTGCACAAGGAACCGCAAATCTTTTGCCGATAGGCGGTGCCGCATGGGACGGAACGATTGATGCTGTATGGGCTAACGCTCCAGCACTAACAGTGCATGCAGTAGTGCCTGATGTAGGGAATAATACCTTTACTGGATTTGTCGGTAATTATACGGATATAAAATTGCGTTCATTACGCGATGCCGATAACATTTATTTCCTAGCCGAATTTAATGCTTCCAACAAAGCCGCAAAAAGTCCGCTATGGTACTTTAACCCAGACACTCATCGCTGGGCACAGGAAGCAGAGGCTCCGACCCTGAATCCTGACGGCGTCACATACAGGCCCGCTTCTGTTAATGACAGATTTTTGATGGCGTTTAATGTTGCTAATTCAACTCCTGGTTTTAACACAAAATCCTGCTACGCGGCATGCCACGTTAATTCCTCATTCGGGGATCCTATTACCCCAGCAGGAAGCAATATGTATACAAACGGCCCCAATGAAATATTAGACGCATGGATGATACAGGTGCTTCAGGCTATAAATTGCAACCAAGGGCAGGACACATACATTGATTGGGCTTCTGGCCTTTTAAACGCTGATGGAAAGGTCAACGATTCACAGGCAAATGATACAGATGGGACATTCGATAACCTACAAACATTGGCAATTACAGGGACTGCAACAAATGTAGATGTTCCATTATGGGTAATACCAGCCGGAGATTATAATAACAGCGCTATTCCTCTGAGTGCAACCCTTGCCGGCGGTGCGGCTGTTAAAGTTATTGCCGTTAGTTCAAATGGAGTTCTCACCCTTGACAATTCAACTACTATTAATCCAAACACAGGAACTGATTATATGCAGATAGACGCTGGTGATGGACCAAAATGCATACCCGGCATTGTTGTGTCGCCTTTTACGGGAAGTCTCGGCGATATTACATCTAATGCATTTTATACCGGAACAGGCTGGAAAATACTTATGAAACGGGCTTTAAACACAAACGATGCTGCACATGATGTTAATTTTTCAACTCTTGCAGATCAGCCTTTCGGTGTTGGCGTTATGTTTAACGGTGCCGATAACGAACATGCAATTGCTGCCGGGCTTACACTGCATTTTCAAAAATAACCTTGGAGCAGATTTGCTGATTTGGAAATAATCTGTTTTCAAATTAATCCAATAAACTTATAAATATGAAAAAAACAATAATAACAGCAGTTTTGAGCATATTGTTTATATATGGTTGTCAAAAAGATGTTACGCTTATCATTAAGCCGGTGTCAGTGGTAATTACCAAGACGGTTTATTTTTCAAAAGACCTGAAACCGTTATTTACTAAATCTTGTGCGCTGGGCGGATGCCATGCAACAGGAGGCCACACGCCTAATTTGATGGCTGACAAAGCTTACAATTCATTAATAAATGGACCAGGCTTAATAAATATTAAGAATCCTGAAAGCAGCATATTATACAAGAGATTGACAGGCGCGCTTAGCCCGGCAATGCCGATGGGCGCAGCCAGCAACCCCTCTAACATCAATGGCTTAGTATTGGCTTGGATTAAACAAGGAGCTAAAAACAATTAAACAAACAAACGCAAAATGAAAATAATTATAAAACAATTTGCTGCAAATAAACTCCTTTACGGGGCTATTTGCTGTGCGCTATTTGCGGCAGGCAGCCAGAGCTATGCTCAGGATAGTACGGCCAGCGATGCCGCTGCGAATAAGCCGGTTCCGGCAGAGCGGGTAAAAAACACATTCGGAGGCAATCTGATTATCGACAACCAAACTGTAATGGTGCCTTCTAAGGGAACCTTCGAGTTTGCTATTCAGCACCGGTTTGGTGTTATCAATAACGGGTATTCAGATTTTTATGGGATGTTTGCCCCATCAAACATGCGGTTAGGATTTTCCTATACACCTATTAATAGTTTGCAGCTCGGCATAGGCCTTACCAAAGAACGAATGCTGGTAGACGGCAATGTCAAATATGCATTAATCAAGCAGACAACATCAATCAGCCTTCCTGTAAGTATCACCTATTACGGCAATATGGCGGTATCTACCTTACCAAAGAAAGCTAATTTTGTAAAGGATGTTGACAGGATTTCTTATTTCCACCAACTGATCATAGCCAGAAAGGTTACAAAAAACTTATCTATCCAAATATCACCAAGCTTGTCGTACTTTAATAACGTTGATGGCTATCGTAGTTCTGACGGCAGTATAAAACCAACGATGAATAACGCACACTATGCAATTGCCTTTATGGGCAGATATAAGCTGACCCGGGATATAGGTATTATTGCCAATTATGACCAGCCGCTTACCCAGCATCCGACGAATAATCCTCACCCAAACATTAGTTTTGGGTTAGAATTTGAAACTGTAGGGCATTCTTTCCAACTGTTTCTTGGAAACTACAAAGGAATTAACCCTCAAACTAACAATTTCTTTAATCAGAATGATTATAAAATGAGTCGCTACCTTATCGGATTTAATATTACAAGGAGATAATATGATATTATGTCAATCAGTGATTTACGTTGGCTAGACAATTATTTTATTGATTACGCATAATGTTAAATCTTGAATGCAGAAAATAAAAAAACCAACCTCAATTGAGATTGGTTTTTTTATTTTCTTTCACTCTTTTTAGAGACTAATAATGCGCCTTGTTAATCTTTACAATTCGCAGCTAAATATTCACGGTTCATTCGTGCAATATTTTCCAATGAAATCCCTTTCGGACATTCAACTTCGCAGGCACCGGTATTTGTGCAGCTTCCAAAGCCTTCAGCATCCATCTGGGCAACCATATTTTTTACACGTGCTGCGGCTTCAATTCTTCCTTGAGGCAGCAAAGCAAATTGCGAAACTTTTGCAGCAACGAATAACATTGCAGAAGCATTTTTACATGTTGCCACACATGCGCCGCAGCCAATACAAGCAGCAGCGTTGAAAGATGCATCAGCATCATCTTTTGGAATAGGTATGCAGTTTGCATCCTGCGCAGTTCCTGTATTTACAGAAACAAACCCGCCTTTGGACTGGATTCTTTCGAATGCGGTACGATCAACAGTTAAATCTTTTATAACCGGAAATGCCTGAGCTCTCCAAGGTTCCACTACAATGGTGTCGCCGTCTTTAAATGAGCGCATGTGCAGCTGGCAGGTTGTGATTGCAGATTTTGGTCCATGAGCACGGCCATTAATAACCATACTGCACATTCCGCAGATACCTTCGCGGCAATCGTGATCAAACACAATTGGATTTTCGTTTTTACTTACAAGCTGCTCATTCAACACATCAAACATTTCCAGAAATGACATATCAGGAGAAATATCTTTTACAGGATATGTTATTAATTGGCCTTCTTCTTTTCCGCTGTTCTGACGCCAAATTTTCAGCGTTAAATTCATATTTCCACTCATACTATTTGTATTTGATAATTTGGTGATTTTACAATTTTAAAATTGACCATCACATTAAATTAACTGTTTCTTTTCTCTTTATTAACTATTTTTCCGTGCTGACTAATTCTTATACTTTTTAAACAAAAAAGGCGCAGAGCTTTTTTAAAAGTTCCGCGCTGTTTCTATTTATAACTTCTGGAACTAGGGTGAACCACATCAAAAACTAATTCTTCTTTGTGCATTTCATAGGTGCAGTTCCCTTTGTTTTCCCACGCCGCAACATAAGAAAATTCATCATCCTTACGTAATGCTTCACCGTCTTCTGTTTGTGATTCAAGTCTAAAATGCCCGCCGCACGATTCTGAACGGTTTAAGGCATCCATGCACATTAGTTCTCCTAATTCCAGAAAATCAGCAACCCTGCTTGCTTTTTCCAGCTCAGGGTTCATTTCATCTGCTTTTCCTGTAACACGCAGGTCTTTCCAAAACTCGTCACGCAGCTGGCGTATTTCCTGAATGGCTTCTTTCAACCCTTTTTCATTACGGGCCATTCCGCATTTCTCCCACATGATTTTGCCTAAACGTTTGTGGAAATGGTCAACTGATTTACTGCCTTTTATTGCAAAGAATTTTGTTATCTGAGCCTGCGCTTCATTTTCAGCAGCAACGAATGCTTCGTGTGTTGTAGGTATAGGTTTTACTGCAATTTCTTTAGCTAAATAAGCGCCGATTGTATATGGTATAACAAAATAGCCGTCGGCTAAACCCTGCATCAATGCTGATGCTCCTAACCGGTTAGCGCCATGGTCCGAGAAATTTGCTTCGCCTAAACAATATAAGCCCGGAACGGTTGTCATCAAATTATAATCAACCCATAATCCTCCCATTGTATAATGTACTGCCGGATAAATACGCATTGGAACCTCATAAGGGTTTTCATCCGTAATCTGCTCATACATTGAAAATAAGTTGCCGTATTTCTCTTCAACTACTTGTTTACCAAATTCTTTTAATTGTTTGTCTGTAGGATTTTCAATGTTTAATTTTTTCGCCTGACTCTTCCCGAAACGTCCGATGGCATCTTTAAAATCAAGGAATACAGCTAATTTTGAAGCTCCTACACCATATCCTTCGTCACAACGCTCTTTAGCCGCACGTGATGCAACATCGCGGGGAACTAAATTGCCAAAGGCCTGATACCTGCGCTCTAAATAATAATCTCTCTCTTCTTCAGGTATTTCATTTCCTTTGCGGGTATCTCCTTGTTTTTTAGGAACCCAGATGCGTCCGTCGTTACGTAATGACTCGCTCATCAATGTCAGTTTTGACTGATGGTCGCCGGATACAGGAATGCATGTTGGGTGAATCTGTGTAAAGCACGGATTAGCAAAAAATGCACCTTTTTTATGTGCTTTCCACGCTGCTGTTACATTGCAGCCCATTGCATTTGTTGAAAGATAGAACACATTTCCGTACCCTCCTGTACATAATAATACAGCATGTCCGAAATGGCGTTCTAATTTCCCTGTTATTAAATCACGTGCAATGATGCCGCGTGCTTTATCATCTATTTTTACTACTTCAAGCATTTCATGGCGGGGGAACATATCAACAGTCCCTAAACCAATCTGACGCTGTAAAGCGCTGTAAGCTCCTAATAATAATTGCTGCCCGGTTTGTCCGGAAGCGTAAAAAGTGCGCTGTACTTGTGTTCCGCCGAATGAGCGGTTGCTTAACATTCCGCCGTACTCACGTGCTAAAGGAACGCCTTGTGCAACACATTGGTCAATAATACTGTTGCTTACTTCAGCCAAACGATATACGTTTCCTTCACGGGCACGATAATCTCCGCCTTTAACAGTATCATAAAACAAGCGGTATACACTATCTCCGTCATTTTGATAGTTTTTGGCTGCATTAATTCCGCCCTGCGCTGCTATAGAATGCGCCCTGCGTGCAGAATCCTGGTAACAGAATACTTTCACCTTATAACCAAGTTCGGCAAGTGATGCTGCAGCCGAAGCTCCGGCAAGACCTGAACCAACGACAATAATTTCTAAATTTCTTTTGTTTGAAGGATTAACAAGTGCTGCAGAAGCTTTGTATTTTGTCCACTTTTGCTCTATGCTTCCTTCCGGAATTTTACTATCTATTTTTGACATATGTTAAAAATTATAAACCTCTATAACCTTCACGCATAGAAGGCTTTTGAAGCACATTATTTATATTTTATTTAATATCATTTTTGATTTCTTTTTTCTTCGAATCTCCCTAAATGAAAGAGGCTGGGGCTTTTATTTTATTAAGCCTAAAAATATAGTAATAGGCATTGAAGCAAAAAGTAAAACGATGATTACTGAATACCAAAAGCCTAAAGCCTTAATAAATGGAGTGTATTTTTTATGATTCAATCCGAATGTTTGAAATGCGGATTGAAAGCCATGCAGCAGATGGTATAATAAAGAGACCAATCCAAGTAAATACACAACTACAATTATAGGGTTAGAGAAAATGTCAATTAAATGTGTGAAAGTATGATGATCCTTAACTCCTTCCATTACAGCCATTTTTGTAGGCACCCAAAAGTTTTTAAGGTGCAGTATTAAAAACATCAATAATAACGTCCCCAAAAGTCCCATTGAACGCGAATACCATTTGCTGCTTACTGCCGAATTTTGAACTGCATATTTTTGCGGACGAGCCTTTCTGTTTTGCCTTGTTAAAATTGCTGCCTGAACAACGTGTGCAGCTATGCCGATGAATAAAACAACTTCAATAAGGTGAAGAATAAAATTGTTAGCCATAAAATCTGCTAACATATTAAATGTTGTGCCGCTGTCATTAAAAAATATACTTGCATTTATCGAAGCGTGTACAATTAAAAATACAATTAAAAACAAGCCGGTTAAACCCATTAAGAATTTTTTTCCGATGGATGATGTTAAAAAATTTGGTGATGTATTATTCATAATAGTAGAATTATATTATTCGTTTTTTTTATTGTGCCGCAAATGTATAATTCATTATGACTTTTATCAAGAAAATTTGGTCTTGATTATTAACTTTATGCGAAAAGGCAGGTTTTACATATGGAAACAGCATTTCTAACCCTCTAATTTATAATCGTTTTAAATTACCATTTTATGTTTATTATTTAATGTTTTTTTGTATTTTATTGCGGAAACAATATAATTTAAGTTTAACAAATTAGAAGAATCTGAATATTCAGCATGGCTCATATTTGGCCTATTTCAGAGGTAAATGCTGAATAATTTTATCCATAAATATTACCGCAGTTCACAGAAACTGTTTTTTGTGATATGTCATAATTTCTTTATTTGGATTTTATTTACAAACTTTGATGTCCTAAAACAAAAATATACTATGAAATACTTGCCAGCTAATCCGCAATTATATATTGAAAACCGCAAACGTTTTGCTGAAAAATTAAAACCAAAATCGTTAGCGGTTTTTAACTCCAATGATTTTATGCCCACAGGCGCTGACGGCACAATGATGTTCGTTCAGAACAGTGATATATTTTACCTTTCAGGCATCGATCAGGAAGAAAGTATTTTAGTCCTTTTTCCTGATGCGAAAGAAGAGGCTAACCGTGAAGTTTTGTTTCTTAAAGAAACCAATGAGCACATTGCTGTTTGGGAAGGACATAAATACACTAAGGACGAGGCCAATGAGGTATCCGGCATAAGAAAAATTTACTGGATGAAAGATTTTCCTGCAGCATTTAACGCTTTGATGTGTGAAGCTGAAAATGTATATCTGAATACCAATGAACACCTTCGAGCGGTTGTAGAAGTGGAAACACGCGATGCACGTTTTATTAAATTTTGCCGCGAACGTTATCCTTTGCATAATTATAATCGTTCTGCACCAATTATGCATGAACTGCGGGCAATAAAATCGAAATACGAAATAGAGGCGATGCAGGAGGCTTGTAATATTACCGAAAAGGGGTTTCGCAGACTTTTAGGTTTTATAAAACCAGGCGTAATGGAATATGAAATAGAAGCTGAATTAATTCACGAATTTGTGCGTAATCGTTCACGGGGTTTTGCTTATGGACCTATTGTCGCATCGGGCGCAAATGCTTGTGTTCTGCATTATACTGACAACAATAAAGAATGCAGATCCGGCGATGTAATTTTACTGGATGTTGCAGCTGAATATGGAAATTATGCAAGCGACTTATCACGCTCTCTGCCGATAAGCGGAAAATTTACTGAACGTCAGAAAGATGTTTATAATGCAGTGCTGCGTGTAATGCGCGCCGCAATAAAAATGCTGGTAATAGGAAACAACATTATTGATTATCACAAAGCGGTTGGAAAAGTAATGGAGGAAGAGTTAATAGGCTTGGGTCTGCTGGATAGGAAAGAAGTTGAGAAACAAAACCCGGCCAATCCTTTATATAAAAAATATTATATGCACGGCACTTCTCACTTTTTAGGTTTGGATGTTCATGATGTTGGCAGCAAATACATCCTGTTCGAGGCAGGGATGGTGTTTACCTGTGAACCCGGAATATATATTCCAGAAGAGAATTTGGGCATCCGCCTGGAAGATGATATCTTAATTACAAAAAAGGGACCTTTTAATTTAATGGGAAATATACCTATCGAGGCGGATGAAATTGAAAGTTTAATGGCTGGAAAATCAATTAAAAAAACAGCAATTTAATTCTTGTGTAATTTTTTTGCCGCCATTATTTATGCCGCGAATTATTCGATGAAGAATTTTTTTCAAGTGTTTGATGTTTAATTTTGGATGATGTAATGCGGGTGTGCGCAAATTCATAAGACTAAAGCAATGATGCTCAATCTGTTTTTGAAATGTTTTAATAGATAAATCTCTATTTGTAAAAATACTCAAAGTCCATTCATTGCTGATGCCTGCGTTAGGGATTGAAGCGGAAATCCTTTTGCTTTTGCAAAAGATTGAAGTGCAAAGCCCGCCGCTTTCTTTTTTAAGAAAGCGGAACGCCCAATAAACTTTATCCCAACCATTTATTTTTGATTGTATTATCTAACATTTGGTCAAGAAATGTTCTTAATATGGATTTTCAGAATAAATAAACTCAGTAAAAAGCTTCAATTCTTTTATTCATAGATTATTAGTAGATTTGCAGTTCGCCATTCCCGAAAAGTGAATGGCGTTTATATTATAACAGGACTGAATGGACAACATTAGAAATTTCTGCATTATTGCGCATATTGATCATGGTAAAAGCACGCTGGCCGACCGTTTGCTGGAGTATACCAATACTGTTAACAAACGAGATATGCAGGCGCAGGTGTTGGATGATATGGAACTGGAAAAGGAGCGCGGGATTACCATTAAAAGCCATGCTATCCAGATGGATTATGAATACCAGGGTAAAAAATATGTTTTAAATTTAATTGATACTCCCGGCCACGTTGATTTTTCATACGAAGTTTCACGTTCAATTGCTGCCTGCGAAGGAGCATTGCTTATTGTTGATGCAGCACAAGGTATTCAGGCACAGACTATTTCCAACCTATATCTGGCTTTAGGTAACGATCTTGAGATAATCCCGATTTTAAATAAAATTGATTTACCAAGCGCAGAGCCCGAAGCGGTTAAAGATCAAATTGTAGAATTACTGGGCTGCAGCCGCGATGAGATTATTGCGGCATCAGGCAAAACAGGAATTGGAGTGCATGATATCCTCAGCGCTATTATTGAACGAATTCCTGCTCCGAAAGGTGACCCTGAGAAGCCATTGCAGGCTTTGATATTTGATTCGGTTTACAATTCATTCAGAGGAATTATTGCATATTTTAAAATACAGAACGGTGTAATAAAAAAAGGCGAAAAAGTTAAATTTGTTGCAACCGGAAAAGAATACAATGCTGATGAAATAGGTGTTTTAAGGCTGAAGCAAGAACCGCGTAACGAAATAAAAACAGGCGATGTAGGTTATATCATTTCAGGCATAAAAGATGCTCGTGAAGTAAAAGTTGGCGATACCATAACAAGTGTATCGCGACCTTCAGTTGCTGCGATTAAAGGGTTTGAAGATGTAAAACCAATGGTGTTTGCCGGTATTTACCCTGTGGATACTGAAGACTTTGAAGAACTGCGTTATTCTATGGAGAAACTTCAGCTGAATGATGCCTCGCTCACATGGGAGCCTGAATCATCAGTTGCTCTTGGGTTTGGTTTCCGCTGCGGATTTCTGGGAATGCTGCACATGGAAATTATACAGGAGCGTTTGGAACGGGAGTTTAATATGACTGTAATTACTACAGTTCCCAACGTTTCCTATCATGCTTTCACAACAAAAAATGAATTGCTGGTAGTAAATAACCCTTCTGACTTACCGGATCCAAGCAAACTCGACCGTGTGGAAGAGCCGTATATTAAAGCGCAGATTATTACCAAATCAGAATTTGTAGGTAATATTATGACATTGTGTATTAATAAACGCGGCAATTTAACTAATCAGGTATATTTAACAACCGACCGTGTGGAGCTGATGTTTGATATGCCTTTGGGTGAGATTGTGTTTGATTTTTACGACCGCCTGAAAACAATTTCTAAAGGATATGCTTCTTTTGATTACCAGCCGCTGGATTACCGTCAGAGTTATTTAGTTAAACTGGACATACTGCTTAATGCCGAGCCTGTGGATGCATTGTCATCCCTTATTCACAGGGATAATGCGTATGATTTCGGCAAGAAAATGTGTGAAAAATTAAAAGAATTAATTCCCCGCCAGCAATTTGAAATTCCTATTCAGGCTGCAATCGGAGCAAAAATAATAGCGCGCGAAACAATAAAAGCAATGCGTAAAGACGTTACCGCTAAATGTTACGGAGGTGATATTTCACGTAAACGTAAACTTCTTGAAAAACAAAAAGAAGGAAAAAAACGTATGCGTTCTGTAGGCAGTGTTGATATTCCGCAAAGCGCATTTATGGCGGTGCTTAAGCTCAATGATTAATACCTGCTTTTGTAAAAAATAAATTCCGTTTTTTTATCTCCCGCAGATTTCGCTGATTTTCGCAGATAGAATATTCAAAGAATGATTGGATCTGCGAAAATCAGCGAAATCTGCGGGAAACAAATAGCACCACTTCCGATATAAAAAATCATCATTCAAAAATAGGAATCTGTTCGAGATAAACATAAGAGTTGTTCGAATAATCCATCAAACAGCAAAAATGGTGAAGACCATTGGTAACTACCAGGTATTTCACTTTAAACACCATATTATACCTAGCAATCTGGTCGAACACGTCCTGCGTGATTTTAACCTCAGGTGCTTTGCATTCCACCATTAAAAGAGGACTTCCCTGTTTATCATAAATCAGAACATCCATTCTTTTCTGTAATTGGTTATACTTTAATCCTGCTTCCACGGCGATAAGTGATGAAGGGAATTTTTTTTCCTGCACCAAAAACTGTATAAAATTTTGGCGTACCCATTCCTCAGGAGTAAGCACCACATATTTTTTTCTGACAGCATCAAAAATATGTGTGCGCAGCCCATGCTGTTTAAGTTTAAACTGATAAGGAGGTAAATTTAATGACTGCATTTTTGTATACAATTCTAAAATCTCAGGTTATGCTGTGTACCTTTTTTTAACAAATATTTTGCAGCAACCTATATTTTCCAGTTCTTAATTAGTAATTTCGCTTTGAGAATTTTTTCTCGAAAATAGCGAAAAGATTCGTTATCCGAAAAGATTCCTTATAATCAAAATTATGAAAAGGAAAGAAGATATAGTAGCAAACTGGCTGCCTCGTTATACAGGAGTACCATTAGAAGCATTTGGTAAGTATATTCTGCTTACTAACTTCAGCAGATATGTAAAAATGTTTGCAGAATGGAACAATGTTGAAGTTAATGGCGTGGATATGCCTATGCCTAGTGCAACAGCTCACGGCATCACAATTATTAACTTTAGTATGGGAAGTGCAAATGCAGCGACCATTATGGATCTTTTAAGTGCTATTGAACCCAAAGCCGTTTTGTTTCTGGGTAAATGCGGCGGTCTGAAAAAGAAAAATGAGTTGGGCGATTTGATACTGCCTATTGCAGCTATTCGCGGTGAAGGAACCTCAAATGATTATTTTCCGCCTGAAGTGCCTGCATTACCGGCATTTAGTTTACAAAAAGCTATTTCGACAACTATACGGAATCACAACAAAGATTATTGGACAGGTACTGTATACACCACCAACAGAAGAGTTTGGGAACATGATGCCGAATTTAAAGATTACCTCCGCAAGATTAGGGTAATGGGAATTGATATGGAAACGGCTACGATTTTTTCGACTGGTTTTCATAATCAAATACCAACAGGGGCTTTACTTTTGGTAAGTGATCAGCCAATGATATCGGAAGGGGTAAAAACTGCTGAAAGTGATAAAAAAGTTACTCAAAATTTTGTCGACGACCATTTAAGAATAGGGATAGATTCATTGAATGAGCTTATTAATAATGGTTTGACGGTTAAGCATTTGAGATTTGAAGATTAAAAGTCAATTTTCAATTTTACAATTAAGCAGCAGGCTGTTAATAAATGCAGATTCGTAAATTCGCAACAATTCGTTATTCGTATTATGGAGTTTAATGAGATAATGTCGGAGTTAAAAAAGAAAGTTTACCGCCCGGTATATTTTTTGATGGGCGAGGAACCGTATTTTATTGATATGATCTCAGATTACATTGAACAAAATGTGCTTGATGAATCGGAAAAAGAATTTAATCAAAGTGTACTCTACGGACGCGACATAACTGCTGCGGATGTGATAGGCGCGGC
>CAISYK010000975.1 GCA_903889605.1 uncultured Bacteroidota bacterium | reverse complement strand
TTGTTTTTGGTTTTCAATAAGTATGTTTTTTTCTTCCAGCATTTTATTGGCAATTTGTTTTTGACGGAAACCCCTGAAAATGAAAAAAGCAAGAACAAGAACAAGGATAAAACCTATTATAAAGGCGTTGCGTTGAAGATTCTGCTTTTCAGTTTCTGCTTGCTGTTTATTTATTTCTGTATCTTTTTTTATTAATTCTTTATCTTTTTTTTCGCTGTCATATTTGGTATTCATTTCTGCAATTTGTTTACTGGATTGTTCATTAAGTAGCGAGTCTTTAAGATCAGAAAATCGAAGATGGTATTCATAAGCTTTCTTATAATCATTTTTCTTATTATATAAATCAGAGAATAAGGAATATGCATCTTTAATACCGTCTTTATATCCTATTCTTTTACTTAAATTAAGTACTTTATTATTATAAACTAATGCATCTTCAAATTTCCCCTGTTTCATGTAAATATCAACGACGTTGCTGCAAGCGACTGCAATCAAATGAACATCTCCAATTTCTTCTACTATCCGCAGGCATTTCATGTAATTCTCCAATGCCTTTATATATTTGCCCTGATTCGAATAAACAAGTCCGATATTTCCATAAGAACTTGAAATTCCTTGTTTATATTTAATTTCTTCACTGACTTTTAAAGATTTCAAATGATTATCTAAAGCTTTTTCATGATTCTTTTGTTTTTCATACACACTTCCGATGTTATTGAATGACAATGCTGTTAGTTCTTTATCATCTATTTCTTCTGCAATTTTCGATGATTTGATATAATTATCTAATGCCTTTTCACAATTATTTTGCGTGAAATATATATTTCCGATATTATTATAAGAAGCTCCCATGCCTTTTCTGTCGCCAATTTCTTCTTTGATTGTTAAAGATTTCAAATTATTATAAACTGCTTTTTCGTAGTTCCCTTGAACTAAATAAATATTTGCAATATTGTTGTATGAATCGGAAATTCCTTTTTTATCACTTGTTTCGTTTCTAATTTCTAAACTTTTCTGATAATTATTCAACGCTTCTTCGTAATTACCTTTATAATAATAAGTATTTCCAATATTGTTATAAACAGCAGATTTTCCTTTTTTATCACCAATTTTGTCGGTGCATGAAAGTGCTATAATAAAATTAGTTAAAGCCTTTTCATAATTTCCATGATAGAAATAAATATTGCCGATATTGCTGTATGCATCAGCAATTCCCTTTTGGTAGTTTAACTTTTCTGCCTGCAGTTTTGCTTTTTCTGAATACTTCATTGCATTTTCATAATCGGCATTATCCATGAATTGTTTACTTAATGCATTTAAATTTTTAACCGTTGTTGAATCTTCTTTCAAAGTCCTCAAAAGGTTTTGAAGTGAGTCAATTTTGGTTTGCTGTGCTTTTATAAAATAAGCCGCAAGAACCAAGCTGCACGTTAATATATAGGTTAAATATTTTCTCATGATAATAATTTATTATTAAATTCTGACCCCAATCACAAGCATATCATCAATTTGCTCCTTATTTCCTCTCCATTCATTCATCACTTTTTCTATTTGTTTATACTGATCTTCCATAGACTGTTGATTAATATTGATTAACAATTCCTTGAAGGGAGGATAGAAAAATTTCCTGTTCTCAGATCCCCCTTTCTGATCGGCATATCCATCTGAAAAAATGTATAAACAATCTCCTTTTTCTAACATTATTTTATGA
>CAISYK010000974.1 GCA_903889605.1 uncultured Bacteroidota bacterium | reverse complement strand
TAGAAATCAATAAATCTTGTCAATAGCCTATTTTCATTGGCTTTGATATATGAAACAATACGATTGCATAAAAAATCTGCTGATAACAAATCTGCATTCAATAATCTTAAAGAAATAAGCCTTCCTGGTATGGAGTGATTTTTAGGGCCAGCTGTTGCCCAGTTATCTAAGCAGTAGGCAAAGAAATGTCGATACAAAATATCCTTTGCTTCAAGATAACAACCTGGAGTTGCAATCTCACCTTCCATCATATCAGTTGGCTCTTCATAATAAAAAAGGTCGTGTGCCTTGCTTTGTGCGAAGTTGGTAATCAAAGCGGAACCAGATGCACGACCAGCCCGACCAACACGCTGTAAAAAGTTGGAGGTCAATGGAGGAACCGAATTATTTATTGCTGTATTAAGTGAACCAATATCAATACCCATTTCCAAGGTTGAGGTAGCAACAATTGTATTGAGAGAATTGAAGTTAGGTCTTTCTTTAAAATCAATTTCTTTGTTTTCTCTATCCTTGCGTTCCAATATTCCTGTATGTTCAGCAGCATAAATCCTTGGTGAACGATTTCGGTTATAAACTAATTGGTAATAATTTGGTTTTACTTTAGGCGTAATTGAATAAGTTCCTGTTTTGCAGGTATAGTCCAAACATTTTGTGTTTGCAGAGATTGTATCCGATGCTGCAACATATAATGAGGAACCACAAACATCACATAAATGGTGTTTAACTTTATTCTCAATGATTATCGAAGTTGGTAAGATTGCATAATTTTCATTTTCTTCTTTCCCTGCCTTATCCATCAAGCCAACTTCTACAAGCACATCAAAAAGTTTTTTGTAAAAATCATTTACAATTGCGTTATGATTTGTTGCTAAATAAAACGACTTGATAAAATAACTTCTAAACCAATTGTTCGTATTCGTAAATGAGGAATCCAAAACTCCTCGGTTATGAGGCGCTGTTGTAATGAGCTTAGGCAGCCTTGTTCTTGTTCCAAAATATCTATTGAGGAAGTGCCTGGAGTCTCGCATCCAGTTTAAATCCCATAGTTTCAATTCTGAACTTCTGAATTTACTTAGGTATTCATGGTCAATTCCTCCCCGTGTTCTAACCCTATGTAAAATTCCATTTGTGAACGGTAGTAAATCGGATTCTGAAATGGTGGTCAAATTATTTTGACTAAGCCATTCCTTCATTAAAGGAAAAACAGCTTGTAGTTTTTGTTCCTCAAACTTAACAGCTGATGCATCAGATTTTTCGAGAGTACGACCAATTATTGCATTGAATCCAAACTCTGAAATAATTTCCCAACGCATCCGCTCATCGAATTCCTTTTTAAACGAATCCGTAAATTGATTCCCGATTCTGTAATCACTATTAATATCGGCCTTGCTTTTATAATCTGATGGAAAAAATCTATAATAATATGCTTGTTCATTATTACCACCAGTTTCATCCGAATTGTTTTTCCAATAATCAATAAAAACATCTTGCAATTGTGTGATATTAAGAGCCGAATTACTTGAGTTAATTACTTTTTGTAATGAGGCACGGAAAGTAAAACGATAGTTTCTTGCTTCAACAAAACCTGCTTGGTGAGCTGCATCTTGAACACTGTTGGTAAACGCTAATATTTTGCGATACTTTTCAGTACGTGGGTCAAGGTCTGAAGCAAGAACCTGGCTAACTGTGATAGAAGATAAGGTGGCTATTCTTGTTCCGATAATACCAAGAGTGTTCTCTGTGTTACATTCTGGACAAATGTGCCTTCCTTTGGATTCATTCAGCTTGCGAACAGCATGGATTTTAAAAGTATCCTTTCCTTCCTTTTCATGTAAGCTTAAATCAACAACATTTATGTAATCATCAATGGTATTATTTGGTTCGAACTCATCAATATGTCTATGATTAGGAGTGTTTATGAAATAAATATTTTTATGGTTATTGAAGAAATATTCGTACACCTGATTAGGTTCAGAAAGAAAATGATTTTTGTTGTCATCTTTAATACCTAACCAACCACTGGCTCCGCATTCACGGCAATAATACGAGGGTAAAGCTTTTGGGTCATACTTGTCTCCAACTTTATCTTTCCAAGTAAATAAAGGTTCTGGATTTAACTCTCTTAAGACTCCGCTTAATTCACGAATCCAGATTTGGATTTGAAGATACAAGAAGGGGAACTTTCTTTCTGTTCCTACTTTGGCTTCGCTGATTAAAGCCAGAATAGAATTAATAACTTCCTCTCTTGGATTTAATTCGTTTACCTCATCCCATTCAGGAAGACGTTTAAACTCTGGATTAATGTCAGCAAGCTCATACAATAGCTCATCAAGGCTTTTGATATTTTTACTGGTAAGAGAAATGAGGTCTTTAACCAATTTCAAGTTTTTAAGTTCTTCACCTAAACCAACCGCATCAATAGATTCTGGCAATTGCCAAAGCCTTTTCTGTCTAGCAATATAACTTTCATACGTTTCATTTTCTTTCAAGCGACTTTCCAGAAGGCCTATTTGACGGGGAATATATTTATCAATCTTATCCTCGCTTATATCAAAAAAATCTTCGACAGTTACTCTGTTTTCAGTAATGATGGATTCATCTTCGAACTTTTCACCAAACACTTTTTCAGCGTATTCTATAAGTAATTTCTTTGAATCTTCGCCAGAGCCAAGTGTTGCAGAAGTACCAACCGCACAAATTTGTCCTTTGGGAATATTTAATTTCAATTTTAACCTTCGAATCAGGTTTGCAACATCGGTTCCCTGGGCTCCGTCATACGTGTGCAATTCATCAAGTACAAGAAACTGCAAAAGCGATGAATCCTCCAGGTTGAAGTTCCAGAGGTTATGAAAATTATTACGCATCAAAGCATAATCCAGCATTTTGAAGTTGGTAAGCAAAATATCAGGAGGGCTATCAACAATGCTATCTCTGTTTTCAATTACATGGTTTTCTCCCATGTCCTTCGGGTATTTCTTTTTGTCTTTCCCTTCACCAATAAATAATCCAGCAGTAACTTTTCCTTTTAATCTTGTATCTGACCAAATGGCTTCGGCCAAACGTTTTGCCTGGTCAGATGCCAGGGCATTCATTGGGTATAAAATGACAATCTTAATACCACTACGGTGTAAATTTTTGTAGCAATAATCAAGTATTGGAAATAAGAAACATTCAGTTTTACCTGACGAAGTGCCTGTTGTAATTAATGTGGCTGTAGGTTGATGACCATCCGTAGTATTTAATCTTTGAAATGCTTTGTATTGATGGTCATAGGGCGGTAAGGTTGGTCTTATCTCTAAAGGAATTGTTTGACTTTCAGTTGCCTTTACAAATGGCAATTTTAATGATACATAAGGACCTTTGAAAATGCCTTCTTCGTTATCATTTACAAATTTGTAAAAAGCTTCGTGTACCGCTTTATCTTTAAAGCTAAATGTTGCTTTAAGATATTCCAGGATTGAATGTTTTACTTCGTATGCCTGTTGAAGTGGCAGCATTGATTTTAAAATTTAATTGAGTTTATCCTTTCTTTCAATGCTTTTATTCTCTCCATTAGCCTATCAAACGGAAGCGATGGATTGTATAACATACTTTGCTGCATATCTTTATAATCCTTTTCCCATATACCGATAATTTCATCTGGAGGTATAGGATTTATTTTTTCAGGAATGTGATTGTCATAATCAATTCCTCTAATTGCAGTAAGTGTTCTTCGGTGTTCAACGATGGTTTGATAAAGCACCTTATCATTCAATGCAGCTTTTGCAAAATCTGTATCCATCAATTTTTCTAAATCATACAGGTGACGACTTTTGCGTTCAATTTTAGTTTTCTCCAACTGTCCCTGAAATGCTTCGTGCAGCAGAAATATTTTTTCTAAAAACGTTCGCTCAGGATTTACGGTTGGTATTGTAATGTTTGTATCGGCAAATTCTCGCCCCTTAAAATGTTCACCCACCAATGATGAAAAACTTTTTAGAGAATGTGGCTCAATTAAAGAACGGCTGCCTACTTCAATTAATACCCTTGGTGGCAGATAATCTATAGGTTCTGTTATTGTCGGATAATATATTTCAATTGTCAGCGGGTCCTGGTCAACAACTTTAATTTCTCCGAGTTGAATTTGTACTTTTAAACCAGCCGCAATAAATTTATCTGATATTTCAGGGAAGTATTCTTCGGAAATAAATTTAACTGCACGCTTTCGCAACTTGCTTACTTGCGAACCAGTCATTGCTTTATCTTCTTTATCAAACCCCAGAAATTTTCTGTCCAAAGCCAAATCAATATCTTCTGAAAAACGGTCAATCACATTCCATGCTTTACTTAATGATGTGCCGCCTTTGAAAACAGTATGTGGTGCAATGGATGTTTCAAAAACCAATTCAAGTGTACGCACTACCCACCAGTCTTTTTCAACAGCAGCGGAAGGAAGATTTACCTTTCTTGCAATTTCCAAAAAGATATTCTTCTTGTTTTGCTCGGTCAACTTTAACCACTCGTGTAATGTTTCTTTATTCATCAGTGGTTACTTTTAATACTTGTTTCATTATCTCTCTTATCCATGCAGGTGCAAGTCGTATATCATGTTCAAGCTTGCTTCTTTTTTCTTTTATCAGTAGCTGCTGTATTTTTTTTATTTCATGTTCAGCAACATTTTTCTCTCCAATGGTGCGCAATGCTTGTATTGCCAGTTGACTTATTTCGCCAACGGCAGCAACATTTTTAGGAGCTGTTTTTTTAAATGTAATAGTAGTGTTTCCAACTTTTATTTTTCTTGCGCTGCCATCGGTAAGAAATACCACTCTCAAAGGTACTTGTGAAGATAAACCCAACCTGTTTAGTGCATACACTCCTGTAGGAACAATTCTGGCTCGGTCTCTTCTGGCAATGGCTTTGGCTATATCTTCAATACCTGTAGAAACCTTGCCAATAACAGTATCCATTCTGGGGCGTACATATATACCCACAGAAACTCTTTCTATTTCTCCTACTTTTACTAAGCGTTGCAACGCTTTTCTTACCGCATTTGCGGTACCAAAAGTTATAAAACTTTCTGTAAAAAACAGCACACCCCTGCCTGCTTTTTTAATTCTGTTAAGTATCTGTATTTCAACTGTTTTAGTCACTTTTTGCATTAATTTTGGTCACAAATATAGCAAATATATGGGACAATAATATTATTCATTCTCATTGAAAATCTTCTCAAAATGTTTCCATGCAACTTTATAATCTTCAACTCTATCACATTTAT
>CAISYK010000973.1 GCA_903889605.1 uncultured Bacteroidota bacterium | reverse complement strand
ATGTAAAATATAAAATTGAAAATTCTTCACCTATCGAATATATTACTATTGCAACCACACGTCCCGAAACTATTTTGGGCGATACTGCTGTATGTGTTCACCCCGAAGATGAACGTTACAAACATTTGAAAGGCAAACGTGTAATTATACCAATAATAAACAGAAGCGTACCTGTGATTTTTGATGATTATATTGATATTGAATTTGGTACCGGTGCATTAAAAGTTACTCCTGCTCATGATGTGAATGACTATAATCTCGGCGTTAAGCATAACCTTGAAGTAATTGATACCATTGCCGCTGATGGTAAAATGAGTGAGGCTGCTCAATTTTACGTTGGTGAAGATCGTTTTGCGGTTCGTAAAAAAATTGCAAAAGATCTGGATGAAATGGGTTTAATTGTTAAGATTGAAGATATTAAAAATAAAGTTGGATACTCTGAACGTACTGATGCTGTTATTGAACCAAAATTAAGTATGCAGTGGTTCCTGAAAATGGATAATATTTCCAAACCTGCATTGGAAAATGTAATAAACGGAGAAATAAAATTAATTCCTGAAAAATTTGTAAATACCTATAAATATTGGATGGAAAATGTTCACGACTGGTGTATCTCCCGACAATTATGGTGGGGACAGCAAATTCCTGCATGGTATGATAATAAAGGGAATACAGTAGTTTGTAAAACTAAAGAAGAAGCGTTCAAGAAATTGAGAATTGCCAATTTAGAATTGAGAATTGAGGATGTAAGGCAGGATGAAGATGTATTGGATACCTGGTTCTCATCATGGTTATGGCCTATCAGTGTGTTTGATGGTTTCAAAAATCCGGAAGGTGCAGATATTAAATATTACTACCCTACCAACGATTTAGTTACAGCACCCGAAATTTTATTTTTCTGGGTTGCCCGTATGATCATTGCAGGATTTGAATATATAACACCTGATGAAAAAGAACATAAGAAAAAAATATCTGAAAATAAATTAAGCATCTATAATCCGAAAGGCGCAAAACCTTTTACCAATGTATATTTAACTGGTATCGTTCGTGATAAACAGGGACGCAAAATGAGTAAATCATTAGGTAATTCCCCCGACCCGATTGAATTGATTGAGAAATATGGTGCTGATGGGGTACGTGTTGGTATGCTTTTGTGTTCGCCTGCTGGAAATGATTTGCCTTTCGATGAAAGCATGTGCGAGCAGGGTCGTAATTTTTCAAATAAAATTTGGAACGCATTCAGACTGATTAATGGATGGGAAGCTGCCTCTGCTGCAAATCCTGCTAAAGGCAATAGAATTGCAGTTGAATGGTTTGATGCTAAATTTAATGAGCAATTAAATATCATTAATGACCTTTACTCGAAATATAGGATGAGCGAAGCATTAATGACCACATACAAATTAGTTTGGGATGATTTCTGTGCATGGTATTTAGAAATGATAAAACCGGAATTTGCTGATGGTAAATCATTGCCTATTGATAAAGAAACCTATGATGCTACAATTATTTTCTTTGAAAAAATATTGAAAGTACTTCATCCGTTTATGCCTTTTATTACCGAAGAAATTTGGCATTTGATTGATGAACGCGGTGATAAAAACTGTATCATCATAGCTGAATGGCCGAAAGCAGATAAGACTAATGCTTCAATATTACTAAAATTTGAAGTAGTTGCAGAAACAATAACTCAAGTTAGGAATATCAGGAAATCGAAAAATATTTCACCCAAAGAAAAGTTGTCGTTATTTCTTAAATCTAAACAAGAAAACAAGGAAAATTCCTTTGATGAAATTATTATTAAACTCTGTAATTTGAATGCCTTTGAGTTAACAAATGATAAATTGGAAAATTCAATAGGCTTTATGGTGAAACAATTTGAATATTACATTCCTTTTACCTTAAATATTGATATTGCTGCTGAAAAAGAACGTTTAGCAAAAGATCTGGAATACAATAAAGGCTTTTTAAAATCAGTGGAAATAAAGCTGGCTAATGAAAAATTTGTAGCCAATGCTAAACCTGAATTGCTGGCGAATGAAAAGAAAAAACTTGCTGATGCTGAAGCGAAAATAAAAGCGATTGAAGAACAGTTGATGAGTTTGAGTTAATGATATACTAATTTTTTATCATTAGGATACTTTTAGGCTTTATCAAAAAAAACGTTTTAACTTTTGCCGTATATTAACAGGAGAAACGTTACAAGAGCTTTACACTATAGATCTTACGAATTAAAAGCCGGGAGCTATTAACTCCCGGCTTATTAATTTTATTTTTGAATAATTAATTTTTGAACACTCAAATTATTACTTTGCAATAAGTAAATGCCATTTGGTAATTGACTCAAATCAATACTATGGTTATTAATACCTGCAGGAAGCATCTCTGTATAAACCTGTTTTCCTAAAATATCTGTTACTTTAAATTGAATTAATTCCTTTGTAGATTTTGAAATTAATATTTGAAATTTACCTGAAGAAGGGTTAGGATAGGCTGAGACATAATATACATTTGTTTCAGATATTCCTGTAGTAACTATAGTATAACAAGCCGATGTGTCTTTACATCCGTTTTGAGTAACCTCAAGAGCGTATGCCCCAGGTGCTGCCGCAGTAAAACTTTGATTGGTTTCTCCAGGAATAAAAGAACCTGAAATACAATCAAGCCATTTATATGCAGCCCCAGCAGCATTAGCTGTAAATGTGTTTCCGGTTAATGATAAAGAAGTATCAACTGTATTTACGGTAACAACTGTAGAAGCTGTGTTTGAACATCCTGAATAAATATCTGTACCAATTACATTGTATGTAGTTGTTACTGAAGAAATGAATGGCGTCGCATTTGTTACTGAATTATCCCATACATATGTTGTCGCACCATTTCCAGCTAAAGTTACCGTGTCTCCTGCGCATATTGAAAAGTCGGCTGTTGCTGTTACTATTGGTAAAGCATTTACAGTGATGCTATCTATGGCGGATTGTGAACATGTTCCATCCGAATAAGTATAGGTGATTGCATGTGCACCGATAATAGCCGGATTAAAATTACCGGTATTAACTCCGATACCGGAATAAATCCCTCCAGATGGACTACCTCCGGTCAGAATAAATGGAACTGCATTAAGGCATGCGGCTGCAGGTAATGACAGGGCTACGGTTGATAAATTACTTACAGTAACCACTGTAGAGTCAATGTTTGAACAACCTGTAGCAATATCTGTACCTGTTACAATGTATGTAGTATTTGTTACTGAACTAACAAATGGGGTTGCATTGGTTACCGAATGATTCCAGACATACGTAGTGGCTCCACCTCCTGCTAAAGATATAGTGTCCAATGCACATACAGTAAAGTCTGCTGTTGCGAATACATTTGGCAAAGCATTTACAGTGATGCTTTGTGTGGCGGAGTTGGAACAGATTCCATCAGAATAAGTATAGGTGATTGTATTTGTCCCCAAATAAAGAGGATTAAAATTGCCTGCCCCAACTCCAGTACCGTAATAAGTACCTCCGGCAGGGCTTCCTCCAGTCAGAAGCAAGGGAGAAGCATTGCGGCATGCAGAAGGAGGTACTGACAGGGTAACTACAGGCAAATCTCTTACTGCGGCTTTTACTGCGGTTCTTGCGGAGCTCCCGCAAATATTAGACGTCGCTACATAATAATTTGCGGTATCATAAATTACAGGTGTTGTAAATGATAATCCTGACCCTAAAGAAGGGCCCCCTGCTGATGCCTCGTACCAATTTAATGTACCGGTATTTGCAGTAGCACCCAGGATTACTGTTCCTGAATCACAGCGACTGCCAGGAGTTGTTCCTGAAATAGAAGGTATTGGTGCAACATTCACAGTAATAGCGGTACGTGTTCCGCTTGGTCCACAGGAATTGCTATCCTGCACATAATAAGTTGTTGTACCCGTTAAAGTTGGTGTTGAATAACTTGTACCGCCGCCAAGATAATTGCCTGCACCCTGCGCATCATACCACCCGGAAGTGCCTGATACGGTGGCTGTGAGTGCAGTACTTGAACCTGTACAAATATCTAATGCTGATGCCACAGTTGTACTGGTTGGCGGAGGCGGAGTACAGGATGTAATTACTCTTGCAATTTTATGTCTTCCTGCTCCATTATAACCAGTAAAACTGCCGGCAATAATTAATTTTTCATCACTTTGTAATATAGTTGTCTTGATTGGGCCGTTTGCGCTGACTCCAACATTGAATGAGGCATCTATACTGCCGATGGTGTTAATACGTACTAAATTACTCCCGATAGTAATTCCCTTATACTGTGTGAAATTTCCTCCAAAAATAATATTCCCATTGCTTTGTAAAGCAATGGCATCAACCGAGATGCCGGTAAATCCTGTTCCCACAACAAAAGCGGCATCATAGCTGCCGTCTGTATTTATTCTGGCTGATTTATTTGAAGCTGTTCCGTTATAGGCTGAAAAATACCCGCCAATGATCACTTTTCCGTCACCGGGTTGAATAGCAATAGCTTCCACATAATTATTTGCTCCTGTTCCAACAATAAAAGTTGGATCCAGGCTTCCGTCTGTATTCAGGCGGGCTAATCGATTTATAGATGTTCCGTTATAAGTAGTAAAACTGCCTCCGATAATTATTTTACCATCGCCTTGTATAGCTGTACAAAAGATCCCGCTATTTGCTCCTGTTCCTACGATGAAGCCTGCATCTAAGGTGCCATCAGTGTTCAAACGGGCAATGCAACTCCTTGCTATACCGTTATAAGTTGCAAAGCTGCCGGCAATAATTATCTTACCATCGCTCTGGATGGCAACTGCATATATTGTACTATTTGCACCAGTACCAATATTAAAAGCCGGATCTATGCTTCCGCTTGCAAGAAACCTAATGATACGGTTTTTTGTAAGGCCATTATAGGAAAGAAACTCTCCGGCAGCAATGATTTTCCCATCGCTTTGAACACCTGTAGCTCTAATGATTGAATTCACCCCAAAGTCCCCTGTTCTGACAAAATTAGGATCAACGCTGCCATCTGCATTTGCACGTGCTAAATAATTCATGGCTGTATCATTATATGAAAGAAAATCTCCGCCAATAATTATTTTTCCATCGTTTTGAACACTGGTACTGTAAACTATTGGTGCAGTAGGATAATTGGAAGTTAGAAAAGCTCCGTACGTCCGGTTAAAAGTTTTATCTACAGAGCCATTTATATTTAAACGGGCAAGTCCATTTCTATACACACCATTAGCCTCATAATAATTTCCACTGACGATAATTTTCCCATCCGACTGCACCGATATGGCAGAAACACTAACGCCTGTTTGGGTAAGAGCCATGTAATCTGCGCTGCCATTTGTGTTTCTGCGACCTATATATACTGCACTTGAGTTATTCCAACCACCAAAAAGAACCTTTCCATCCGCTTGTATAGCTATTGCATCAACATCCTTTGGAGCTCCCACAAAAGCGGGATCTTTAGTGCCATCAGTATTAAGCCTCGCCAAATACCCTTGGTTTACATTATTATACTTATTGAATAATCCTCCAATAATAACTTTACCATCACTTTGTATAGCTACCGCATCCACATCATTATTTGGTCCTGCCCCAATGAGAAATGTTGTATTTAAAGTGCCATCTGCATTCAAAAGGGCTATGTTTTTACGACTTACTCCGTTGTAGAATAGAAAAGCACCACCAACCGCAATTTTCCCATCAATACCTACGGCAATTGAATACACAGTACTGGACCCGGCGGAGGTTATACCTGTTCCGGAATTAAAGGTTGCGTCAACACTGCCGTTTGTATTGAGGCGACCTATTCTGCTCAAAGCTGTTCCATTATAGCTTGTAAAAGTTCCTCCGAAAATAATTTGTCCATCCGTCTGGATAGCTAGAGCAACAGCTCCATAGCTATTAGTGCCGGTTCCAACAATAAATGCAGCATCATAACTACCGTTTGTATTCAATCGTGCTATACCGTTACTTGCAGTTCCGTTATATGAGGCAAATTTTCCGCCAATAATAATTTTCCCATCACTTTGTATTGCAATAGAGGTAATAGGGTTATCCGCTCCCGTTCCGATATTAAAGCTTGCATCAATTCCCCCATCGGCATTCACACGCACAAGGTTTTTTTTTGCCGTTCCGTTATATGTTGTAAATGCACCGCCGATAAGTATCTTCCCGTCAGACTGTATAGCGGTTGCCAATATACTGCCGTCGGTTGCCATATCGTAATTTACGTCGCCAGAGTTAAAAGTATTATCATTAGAGCCAGCCTGAGCATTTGCATTAATACTCCAGATAAAAAAGGAAAGGGTGATTGTTAATAAGGTAATTTTTGTGTTCATTAAAAAAGTATTAAATTATTTACTCTGTTGGCTTTTCTATTTCGCCCCGTTTTTGTGATGGTTGCTGGACTCCATTTTTACGTTTGTTAGACCTCTACCCGCCCCCCTCAGCCCCCTCTCCTTGGAAAAGAAGAAGGGTGCATAGGTGTGGAGACAGTAATCTTTTTTTAAATGATTTTTAATTCTTATTTTTTGCCATTATCGTTAGGCCAAACTTTTCATATAATTAAAGTGTTATTTTATGTGAATACCGCCATTGCTATCTATATAGCTATCACGGTGGTTATTCATCTCATGAAATCTGTCGTTTGATTTTTGAGCATTATCATTTGATTTTGTTTGTAAGGGTACATAATATGGATCACCATATTGGAATTTGCCCCGCCTTTCCTTCTCTTTCTTTGCTGCCTCTTTTATCTTTTCTGATCCAACAGCATAGCGCTTCGCCTGATCTATCTCAGCCGCAGCTCCATCTCTTAATTCCTTTAATTTCTCTTGTATCGTTATATCTGATAATACAAAAGGATCGGTTTTTTCATTAATTATTGTCCATTTTTTTCCTCTATTCTCCGATACCACAACTATTATTTTATATGAGCAGTCCTTATTTTTATGTTCCTCAACTTGAGCTCTGATAGCATAGATATTATTTCGGTAAAAACCAAAATATCTCGGGTATAACGAAATCTGTTCCCATTTTTTTCCATTTTCACTTAATACCCACATCGCATATGCTTTACATGTAGAGCTTCTGTTCGAATTGTAAATGGTATATTTGCAAGTCTTTGCATATATCATATTCTCACCTACACCTATATTTTCAATAACCGATCCATCCAGCCCCTTTACAGTTTGCCACTTTACGCCATCAGAGGATGAAAAATAGTCACTTTGGTATGCGTCTATATAGATGCTACCAACGATGTAGTTTTCGCTTGTAAGAAAAGAACTAAGTTCCTTAGCCATTTTAGGAATTGCAGCCCAATTTAATCCATTATCGTCTGACATAAATAATCCCTTGTCGGTTGCTGCAAATAACTTGTTTCTAAACAGAGCTACATCATTAATTTTGGTATCAGCCAAACCAACATTAGCAGCTTTCCAGTTTGTTCCATTGTTGGTTGACATAAACCAACTATAATTGGATAACCATAAAAAAAGGCTGCTTCCGCTTGCGACTATTTTGTAAATGCCTGTCTTTTCAGGTAAGCCATTATTGATCGGAATCCATTTTTCTCCGCTGTTAGTAGATAAATATACACCGTTATCAGTTCCGGCAAAAAGATTATTTCCGCTAATGGCTGTACAACTGACACGGAATTCCTTGTTGTCGTTAGTGGTTGTCGATTGTCCGTTTGCGACATGGAATATGCCAATTACAGCTGATATGGTAATTAAAATTGTTTTCCGAAATCTCATTTTCATTTTGTTTATTCAAAAATTTAAGTCTGGTTCTAAAAACCTCAATACCCTGCGGTTTCAGCAGCATGGATAATTAGAAGTTTGTTTTTAAAGGTTCGAATAAAAATCGCAGACCCTATTAGCGATTTTCTTAATTTCTATTTTTGAATGATTAATTTTTGAACACTCAAATTATTGCCATGCAATAAGTAAATGCCATTTGGTAATTGACTCAAGTCAATACTGTGGTAATTAATACCTGTAGGAAGCATTTCTGTATAAACCTGCTTTCCTAAAATATCTGTTACTTTTAATTGAATTGATTTAGTAATAAATTTTGCAATTGAAAGTTGAAATTTACCAGAAGAAGGATTTGGAGAAATCATTAACGTGTTGATTGAAGCTGAAGAATAATCCACTGAAGTGGTAAGCGTTGCTGCACTCACTATATTAGAATAACCGGAAAGTCCTGTGCTGTTAAAAGCTGCCACACGGTAATAATAGATTGAGACAGGCAAAGTGGTATTATCAGTATATGCTGTTACATTGGCAGGCACCGAATCAATTGCTGTCCAAGCCGTTCCATCGGGGCTTCTTTGGATTTGAAATCCGATTTCGTTGTTGGCATTATCTGTCCAGCTTAAATCCATGTAACCAGAGGTTCTTTCCAGCATAAGAGGTGTGATGGCAAGCTGTGTTGGCGCTGCCAGGAGGCTTGGTAATCCATTGGGAGAAAGTTTGAGAATATACGGAGCACCTCCTAAATGACCAATAGAAAGGCTATCTTGAACAAAAGCGGCAAAAGTGCCATAACCGGGTACAACTACACTCCCAAGTTTACCAAAATAAAGAGAGTTTGGGCTAAATTCACAGGAAGTAAAGTAGATATCGCCATTTGCAATCACTTCTAATGAAGGTACAACATTATTAGCTTCCGCTTTCTTAAAGAATCTTACCCAAACACATTTAAAAGCTGTATCGAAACAGAATAAAGCTCTGTCACTGGAAGATGTAGTAAAAGATGCCCGAGCAAAAGTTGTATCACCAATAGTGGCTCCAGAACCGGCAGTGTAGCTCGTCATAAAATACATACGATCATCTGAACCAAATTTAATTTTATAAATATCACTGGCATTTTTTGTCCATTGATAAGCCCCATTAGCGGAAAACTTATAGAAATCATTAGTATTATACATAACAGCATTATTATAGGAATCGAAGGAGATGCCTTTAGGAGTAGCAGTCGCTGTAAATTGCGACTGCCAATAGCCTACAAAACTTGCTGACTGAGTTACGCCTGAGGAATTAAAACAAGCGACATAAGGAATGGAATTACCATTACTGGAAGCGGTTGTATTAGTAATAATGACATTATTACCAAAATCAATCTGTTGACTTGATGCGTATGAATTATAGCCATATTTTCCTGAAATCCAAATATTCCCCAGATGATCAATTGACATTACAGAAATACTGGAAGTAAAACCAAGATTACGCAAAAACTGTATTGTACCATTGGCATCAAATTTAACAAGTACATTTCCATAACAATTAAAATGAGCGGTATCCATTCGAACATTTCCGTAATTAGTACCTGAAAAAAGCGCATAAACATTTCCGGAAATATCAGTGGAAATAGAATTACACCCCATAGATAAATTAGCAGAAGGATTGACTGGCTTAATTTGTTTTTTCCAAAGCATACCCATCTGCGAATTGAATTTGACCAACACGATTTTTTCATTTATTGTATCACTTTTAATGGTGTCGTTATCAAAAGCAATTGAAGACTCATTTATACCAATATATGTATTACTATTGTTATCGCTCGCAAGTATTGATATTCCTTTATTCGAATTTCTAAAATATTTTACTCCGCCGGTCGAATCCACCATGCTAATGTAATAACTAGTACCGGTTCTGGACACGGTGTCGATGTTCATGTATGATCCATAAGAACCCGTTATTACAGTGTTGCCTATTTGACTAATACTTGATCCATACCAAATATGTCCTCCAGAAGTTGCACCCGTATTCCATTCAAAATTTTGAGCCACAGCAACGGTGCTCAATAGTACCATTCCAAATAAACTAAGTAAAACTTTTTTCATAATATTTTGTATGTATTAACACTTTCCAGTTTATGGCTTTTGGATGTCGCCCCGTTTTTTAATGGTTGCTGGTCTCCATATATTTTTATTTAAGATGTAAAAAACTACTGCAAACGTAATCTGTTTTATAACAAAAAAAATCAGTACTAATACTGATTTTGTAATCAGCACAAGTACTGATTTTTATCAGTATTGGGAAGGTTAAGAAAGAATTACTTATCCAAAATCAGTTTGTTTCTGATTGCAAATTTTATTAAGCCAACAATAGTTTTGCAATTTGTTTTTGTAAGAATATTTATACGGTGTGTATCAATAGTACGTTTACTAATAAACAGCTTCTCTGCTATTTGTTCACTGGATAACTCTTCAACTATTAATTTTAATATTTCGATTTCTCTTTCGCTGAGTAATTTTATTTCTTCAACAACTTTTTTATCCACCTTTATGGTTTGCCTCATCACAGACAACACACCATCACTATAATATGTTCCACTATTTGCCACTTTGGTTAAAGCGTCAAAAAGTTCTTTTTTGCCAGTATTTTTCAAAATATATCCTTCCGCCTCTGCCATCATTATGTCTGAAATAACAGACGAGTCGTTATGCATACTCAAAATAATAATTTTTATTTCTGGGAATTTTTCTTTTACAATTTTTGTCAGTTCTATTCCATTCATTTCGGGCATACTGATATCACAAAGAATAATATCTATTTTAATATTTTCAATAATAGCCAGCGCTTCTTTACCATTAAGAGCCTCTGCCGCCACGATAAAAGTATCTTGTTTTCTTAATAATGATTTTAAACCATCAATAAACATCTGAT
>CAISYK010000972.1 GCA_903889605.1 uncultured Bacteroidota bacterium | reverse complement strand
TGTTAAAAAATTAACGATTATTCAATTTTCAATATTCTTTAGGTCGCTAAATTAAATATTATGTTTATAAAAACAAATTTTTCAGGTCTTTTATTGTTCATTAATTCAAATATATTTTTCAAAGTCAATCTAATTTCTGACACGTTTGCCATCAAAGGTCAGGCATTTCGTTGTGTAAAGTTGTTTCATTGTCGCAGTATGAGCGAGAACCAAACCAAGCTGCTTATAATTTTGCCTGCTGATTTATTATGCAGTAGTTTATCCTTCCAATACAGATCGTTTTTGCTGCTAAAAAAACATTTAATGATAAAGTTCTTTTAGTATGCCGTACGATATTTTGTTTATTCAAATTTATCTCTTGTTATAAAATCCTGTTTTAGATTGAAATAAGCGCCAATATTTTATCAAATCTTTTGCATTCGTATTTCCCATTTCCCATTTCCCATTTCTATTTATTTTGTTATTAAAGCATCAGTCATATAAAACTAATTAACAATTTGTATATGTTTCACATTTAACCTAATTTCTGATGTGTTTGCCACCACTTGTCCGGCATTTCATCGTGACAAGCTGTTTCGTAGTCGCTGTAGGAGCAGGGAACCATTTGGTGACGTTCATATTTTATCTGGTGATTTATTGGATAAGGCACATCCATCCACCATCTGTCGCTTTTATTACTTTTATAAAATACAATTTCGTGATTATGGTCTTTTATAGATACACGATATTTTGTGTATTCTGATTTATCTATTATTGGATAATCTTGTTTACGATTGTAATATCCATCAATAAAATACCAGATCATTTGTGCTGCCAAGTGAGCTGTTTGTTTATTTGTATCAAACGCCGGATTTATTTCATAAAACCCTATTGATGAAAGTTTATCACTTAAGCCGGCATATCTCGCAATTTGGCAAGCTTCTTCTCCGTGAAAGCCGTTAGGCGATGCGTTGCCATTGCCAGGGGCATCACTTTGCCGAACTGAAGAAATGTCAAAGCTAACCATATCTGCATTGCGGACAATCGGCTCAACATCTTCCATATTTGCACGCACCTGACCTAATCGGTGTGAATCGAAAAATAATTTATTCATTAGTTCGATTGCGTTCTGCTCTACAAAATAAGTTTGATACCCCACATTACTATAATTAAAAAGGATGTTTGGTTTATGTAAAATTATTTTACTTAGATAACTTTGTGAATTTAGTTCTTTTTCACCATCACCTATATCGAAACATGAGTCTATGGCAACAATGTTTATAGTTTGTTCAAGGCTTGTATAGGCTTTATAGTTACAATAAGTTAAATCTTGTCCTCCGCCTATGACAATAGGAACAATATTTTTTTTTAGTAATTGAGAAAGAACATCAGTAAGTGCAAAATAGCTGTCTTCAATTGAATTTCCTTTTTTGATATTCCCTAAATCAACTATTTTCGATATGTAATTTCCTTGAAATAATTTATAAAAATTTTCTCGTACATAATCTGCTGCGAGTCCGCACCCTTCGTTGTTAAAAGCTTTCCGATCTTCCTCTACTCCTATAATTGCAATATGCACATTTTCTAAACTAGGGAAATCCATGCCTTCAATGTTTGCATATATAAGTTTACCGTAGGAAGAATCTGAATATTGATTTATTCCGCTGAAGTTATTTACATCTATGGGTGTGAAATATTCCTGCATGGGTTACTTATAAAATATTGTGCCTGATTAATTATTTTCTGTTTTATTAATTACAATATTATAACGATGTTAAATTAAAAAGATACAGCATGTCAAATAATATTTTTTCTTTACTAGCTGGATTTCCAAACTTTCTCGTTTTGTTTGGTTGGAATCTATTTAAACAAAATGCACAAAAGTTTCAATTTTCTGAAGTTAAACCGTTTTTACTAATATTATTTTAAAGTTATTTTTTTGCTGTTTTTTTTACTGCTGTTTTTTTTGCTGCAGCCTTTT
>CAISYK010000971.1 GCA_903889605.1 uncultured Bacteroidota bacterium | reverse complement strand
TCATTTTCAGTTTCTTCTTTACTAAAACCGCCGCATATTATATGAGGAACCGCATCTACGTGGTATTTATTCATTATGGCAGCACATATACCCACTGTTCCCGGACGTTTTCGAATACTTACTTTTTCGAGGTATCCGCCTTCGCGTTTTTTATAAAGGTATTCTTCCCTATGGTATGTAACATCTACAAATGAAGGTTTAAATTCCATCAAAGGGTCTATTCCGTCAAAAATAGATTGTATACTTTTACCTTTTAAAGGAGGCAGTATTTCGATAGAAAATAATGTTGATTGAGCATGTTTTATATGATCTAGAACTTTCATAGTAATAAATTAAACATTTATACGTTTTAATACATTAGTGCAAAGTAACGTTACGATTAATTAAAAAACAAATTAATAATGGTTAAGGTGATATTTCATAAAATCCCTCAAATTGTTTAATTTTGTAAGAGAAAAAAAATTCATGCGCAGTTTATTTAAAATTATTTTGATATTGTTTCCTGCTGCTTTATTTGCACAGCCCAATCAACAGATTAACCTCAACGGATATAATACTTTTTATGGCGACAATGGAAAAATTTCCAGCGAAGGTAATATGCGTGAAGGGAAGCCCGATGGATACTGGAAAACATATTCTCCCACAGGATCCATCAAATCAGAAGGGAACAGAAAAAACTTTCAATTAGACAGTGTTTGGAAATTTTATAACGAGCAGGGGCTGCTTGCTTTTGAATTCAATTATAAGCAAGGGAAGAAAAATGGATTAAAGAAACTTTCGATACAAAAGAAAGATTTTTGTCAATGTCCGAATATTTTGAAAATGATATAAAACAAGGGAATACCATTATCTATTATAAGCCTTCTGAAGCTGCAGGTAAAGCGGGAAAAATAAAACAAACTATTCCTTTTATCAACGGAAAAGAAGATGGGACAGGTCTTGAATTTACCCCCGACAGCACCATAATTACAATTACTGACTACAAAATGGGCTTTATTCAGAAAGACGAAAAGATAAACCGCAGAGATGTAAAAAATCTTAAACAAGGCGTTTGGAAAGAGTTTTTCCTGACAGGCGCACTAAAGCAAGAAGTAACTTATTATGATGATAAAATGCATGGCTATTTGAAAGAATATTCGTCATCCGGAAGCCTGCTTAACACTACAAAATATGTTCATGGAGCATTACAGACAAATGTACCAGAATTAGCAAAACTCGATGTAAAAACAGAATATTTCAGTAATGGGCAGGTTCATTTTACCAGAACCTATAAAGATGATGTTGCCGAAGGTATTCACCGTGAATTTTCTCCTGAAGGAAAAGTGATTGCGGCAAAAATTTATGCCGACGGAGTATTAACCGCTGAGGGTATTCTGGATACAACCGGCAGACAACAGGGTATTTGGAAAGAATATTATCCTGAAGGAAAGTTAAAATCGCTGGGACAATATGTAAATAGTAAACGAATAGGAGAGTGGGTATTTTATCATCCTAATGAAAAAATTGAGCAGAAAGGCGTATACGATAAAAAAGGCAGAGCACAAGGGGGATGGAAATGGTTTTATGAATCAGGGAATTTGCTGCGTGAGGAAAATTATAGAGACAACTTGCTGGATGGTACAATGACAGAATACAGCGACAGCGGAAAAGTTGTTACTAAAGGAGAATTTATCGACGGTCTGAAAGAGGGACCATGGATACTGGAACTGCAGGGATATAGGGAAGAGGGGGCATACAAAGCCGATAAGCGGGATGGAGAGTGGAAACATTATTATACAGATAACGGGAAACTCCGTTTTGTTGGAAAATTTATTGATGGTATACCTGACGGATTGCAGATTTTCTATTATTCCAATGGAAAGGAACAGCAAATAGGTAAATATGCCGGAGGGTCTAAAGAAGGCGATTGGAAATTTTATGATGAAACCGGATATTTGTTTTTGACTATAATATTTAAAAATGATATTGAAATACGTTTTGACGGAATAAAAGTAATTCCGGAAACGGTATCTGATTAAAATAAAATATAGTTCTATACTAATAGAATAATTAATTCCCATTTTATTTTATCCAACCGCACCCCGCACCACAGGGATAATGCAAATCTCCAAACTTATTTATACCAAAACGAGATCTTTAAGCTTTAATAATCCGGCTTGCATATATCTATAACTGCCGCGGTCTTCAGACCGTGGTTGCAAAGACCCAATTTTACTGGGCTTTACACAACTATTATATTATTTATTAATCGAATTCAGATTATATAGTTAAATGCATTACTCTAATTGCATAACTCTATTTTAGATTACCTTATTTTATTAATACAAATTTTTTGGTAATTGTCTTCAATCCGTCTGTGATTTCTACAAAATATACTCCATTTGTAAATTTAGATAAATCAATTGTCTTCTTTGACATTTGATTAATTTGGTTTTCTAAAACAAAATCAGTTATCTTTTTGCCCAATGCATCTGATAGCTTGACTATCACGTTATTTTTATTTTCGGATGAATACATTATAGTAACGGCATCATGCGCTGGATTAGGATATATAATAAAATTATTTTGCTGCGTTTCTTGATCCTTAATTCCATTAGCTGTATTACAACTCCAATTCATTTGAAAACCTTCTTTATTTACCGAGTAATCTGATGTTTGCTTAATCGTTACTGCGTTACCATTTATTATAAAAGGTATACCGTTTCCGGGTAACAAATTTCCTGTATAACTCCCTATCAAAGGGCTGGTTATTGAAGCGCCGGAATATATGAAAAGAGAATCGAAATTAGTTTCCAGATCAAATACAGAAAAACTTATAGTAATCTGTGTTGCCCCGGAAGGAACAATTGAAATAATACCATTTGTATTATCCGAATAATTACCAGTTATTCCGCCATTATCGGCTAAAACACCGGTACAAGATGTTATATTTGCGCTGTAACCAGTTGTTGGCATTGACACAGCACTGCATATTGCACTATTAACATGTATATAATTAACTGCATTGTAAGTGTTTGATCCGGAACCGTTTGTTGCCTGAAGAGAAACATTAAAATTACCATTACTTGTATATTGCCGGAATGGGTTCTGTAAAATGCTTGTTGTGCCGTCCCCAAAATTCCATAACCAGCTTGTTGGCGAGCCGGATGACTGATCATAGAAATGAATAAGACCGGAACAGGAATTTGTAGAGTCAGAGGCAAATGTTGCCGTAGGGTAAATTGGAACATTGCTGCAGGACCAATCCATAATAAAACCCTGTCCGACTACATAGGCATCGGAGTGCTGCAAAATAGTAATTGTACCAATGTAGAATGTAAGAGTGCCGCCGCCTGGTAGAGTATTGCCGGTATAATGCCCTAAAAGCTGACCAGGAGAAACCACGGAACCGCTGTATATTTCCAGAAAATCATACCCGTTTTCAAAATCAAATAATGAAAAATTTAATGTTATTTGTGTTGCAGCCGCTGGCGAAATTATAATTGTACTATTAGTATTATCCGAGTAACTGCCGCCTATTCCGCCGTCATCGTATAAAACCCCGACACATGATGTTTGAGTGATTCCTGCACCTGAACCTGAAGGCATAATTACTCCATTACAAAAAGCATTGTTTACGTTGATATAATTACTGATTAAATAACTATTTGAACCAACCCCGTTGGTGGCTTGTAAACTTACATTGTATATCCCATTAATAAGATAATGGTGTGCAGGATTTTGTAATGTACTTGTATTTCCATCACCGAAATTCCATAACCAAGATATAGGTCCATTTAATGACATATCTGTAAAGGTGACATTTCCGGAACATGAAATTGTAGAATCTGCAGTGAAATTAGCCACAGGCGCAACTGGATTATAACCGCATTGCCAATCAAGGGAGAATCCGGCTTTTTCTATATAACTGTCCGAAATTTGTTCGATTGTTATTGATCCGCTGTTTACAATTATATTTCCACCACTAGGTAATAATGATCCAGTGAATGAACCTACTAAAGGAAACGAAGTGTTTGGTCCGGCATAAATTTTTAAAAAATCATAACTGTCTTCAAAATCAAAAGTTGAAAAATTGAGAGTAATTTGCGTGGCTCCAGGCGGTGAAATAGTAACAGTTCCATTTGAGTTGGATGAATAATTTGCCGCAGCTCCTCCATCATCCGCTAAAAGTCCGGTACATGTCGTTACCACTACCGAACCTGTGATTGGAATAGACACCGGGCAAATGTTAGAAGCATTTATATCTATAAAATTAACTTTTGTTAAACTATCTGTGCCGCAAGTGCCCCCGTATGTTACCAGCTTTACAGAATATGTTCCAAAATTGTTATAAGTATGAGATGGATTGAACAGCGTGCTTGTTGTGCCATCACCAAAATTCCATAAAAAACTTACACCATTACTGCTGCTGTTGGCAAAATTAACTATTGCCGGCACCGAACACAAAGTTATATTATTAGAGGTAAAATCGCTCAGCACCGTATTTGAATATACCCCTCCTACACCAACTGCATACCAGGCATTGGCTGTTGCTGCAGCTTCAGGTGAACAAGGGCCAAACAAATCAATTGCAGATTGAATAGAATAAAATCTTGCATCTGTATAATTAGAATTTGGAGTTAAATAAACTGTTAAATTTCTATATGCTATTTTTGCAGCATTGCTTACTCCAATTCCGCTTACATTATAATTATCGCCATTATCATTTGTCCCAGTGCCTCCTGTCGATAATAAATAAAACCAAAAATTCTGCACACCGCTTATGTTATGCACTTCTTCATTAGGATCCCAATTTAACCCATGATAAGTATCAGGGTCGTTAAAAGCATTTGGATCAGCCATATTGCGGATTGTATACCCTATTTCATTGCCAATTAACCAGCTGGCAGTAGAAGGTTTTGCATAAAATTCAATACTTTGCCCGAATATATCACTAAAAGATTCATTCAATCCGCCTGATTCACTGTTGTAAATCAGTCCTGCTGTATGTTCTGTTAATCCATGGGTGATTTCATGCCCTATAATATCAATACAAACCAAGGGTGTCGCTACTGTTGATCCTCCGCCATCGCCGTAAGTCATTACATTACCATCCCAAAATGCATTGAAAAAAGATGTATCATAATGAACGTAGCTCATGATCTTAAATCCATTATTGTCAATACTGTTTCGATTAAAATTATACCAATAAAAATCATAAGTCTTTTCTGTGCCCCAGTGTGCATCTGCAGCATATTGATCTTGTTGAGCATTAACGTTATTCCATATATTATCTGCATCCAAAAAATCAACAGAGGCACCATAATCAGTACCTTGCTGCAGGTTATAAGTTTCTAATCCATTTCCCCGCCCAGACTCTCTTAATCTAAACCCCCCAGAATAAGAATCAGATATTAAGGGTTGTGTTCCGCTATAACTGGTATTTGCGGTTCCTGGAATATCTGTAAAATGAATTCTGCTTTCTTCATTTACTATTTTGTTTGTAACTGCATCGATATAAACATAGGCTCTATATAAAGGTTTAATTGCATAAATATCAAACTGATAAGCTAAGCATAGATTATTTTTAATCAATTTTCCTTTTTTTAATGTATAAACTAATTTCGCCTTGGGATAATAAGTTGCTGAAAGGCTTCCAGTAGTAGCTTTAATGTTTTTTTCTTCCGCAGGAGATTCCCATTTATATTTATCAGCTTTCACATGATTTAACGCGGAAACCAGAGCTTCTTTTTCACTAATTCTCGCAGATGTCTCCAATAAATTTATACCGTCAAATACTACCCCGTTAATTGAATGCACGTATCCTTCTTTTGTATGCACCACTAACCTGCTTCCTTCAATAGGGATGCCGTTATATACTTCCTGATAACGATAATGAACATATCCTAACTGGTCTGGTTCCTGGCTAAGTAAAATAAAATCAAATTTTGCATTTAAATTAAATGTTTTTACAAGCCATTGTTTTATATCCTTCAATAGAGGTTCTTTCCCTTTTTTTAACTGTAAATATGAAGGAACTGATGACACATCGCTTTGTTTATATATTTCAATATCATCATTTTTAAACTGTAATATATTTGCTTTAGTAACAATACTATTAGCAATAAATAAAATGATTATTAAACTCGTAATTCTATTTTTCATTATATAGGAAATAAATTTTAATAAAAGTATATAAAGATTTTACCAATATTACTTTAATATTTCAAGAATTGAAATGTAAGCCGTTAATAAAATAAGAAAAATATAATGATTGTATTGCTGAGTTATAGTTCACTGGACGGTCGTGAAGTTCAACTTTTGTCGGTAAATAATATATTATTCTTAATAAACTTGTGAGCAGGATGGTCCATTATTTTGTTTCACTAAATAAAATAATCTGAAAAATAGTTTTCGTTTTTCCAAGTCGGGCAAATAAATTTTGAGTTGTTTTCTTCCGTATTCGTTATCCTTATATAGAAATACATTACTTATTTCTATTTATTACCTCGAATTAACATGAAAGTTCCCTTTTCAAAATATTTTTTTCCATCTATTCCCTCAGCTTTAATGATGAAAAAATACGTTGCTGTAGGAGCAGGTAATCCGCTGGCTGTCCTGCCATCCCAACCTCCATTGGTAGTATGCCACTCATATTCCTTTTCTCCCCATCTGTTAAATATTTCAGCATCCAATGTTTTTAAACCTATTGCCGCAACGCTGAATATGTCATTGATATCATCATCATTAGGTGTAAATATATTTGGAATAATAAATGCCGAGTTAATATAAACATTTACTGAGGAGCATGCACTGTCAGAACAGCCAAAACCATTATCCGCAGTTAAACAAACAGTAAAATTACTTAACGGAACATATGTATAGGTTGGATTTGCGGCAGTAGATGAATCTCCAGTTCCAAAATGCCATAGATAGTTTATTGCTTCAATAGAGCTGTTATTAGTAAAGCTGACAGTCAAAGGTGTCTCACCTGTAATTGGATTCAGAGTAAACGCAGCCACAACAGGAGGCGTGGCAGGAACAATAAACGGACCGGCAATAACTGAACAGCCATTGGAGTCTGTAATTGTTAGTGTATACCTGCCTGGGCCGACATTACTCAAATCAGCATTAGAACCTGCAGCAGCATTCAAAGAATCTGTCCAATGATAAGTAAATGGACTATGCCCTGAAGTCATCACAACCCCGGATATTATTCCGGAAGCACTGCCGCAATTTGCAGGTGTAATTATTACCCCGGTGGTGTCAGCTGTTGGTAATGGATTAACAGTTATTGGGACAATTGTTGGATCCCCGATACAACCATTTGAATTAGCTGTTATTGTGTAAACAGCGTTACCTTGAATTGTGCCGGTCAAAGTTAATGGTTGTGAAATACTTGCCCCTGTTCCAGGCATTGCTCCTGAAACACCTGTTTGAATATCTGTCCAGGTAAAAGTTGTACCGCCTATTGAACTGGATAAGGCAATTGACATCGATCCTCCATTACAAATATTTTGGGAAGGAGGTGTTGCTGTTGCTGCCGGTGCAGAATTTATTACTATTGTAGTTGATGAACTAACTGCTCCGCAAGTACCGCTGATAGGGATAGTATTTATAACTATATATGTACCTGGTGCGCTTGCTGCTAAATCAATCTGACCCGTATTTACATGTACAAATACCAAACCTGAAGGGCTTGCCGAAAATGTTCCTGCACTGGCACCAGGACCAAAAATTGGATACGGATTATTCCCGGTTTGACAGAATGGAGAACCTTGATAACTAATATTTGCAAAAGGTGTAGTGTTAGTAATTGTCATTGTAATAGAATTTGTATCAGGACAAATTCCATTTGTTATATAGGAAAGAATATACACTCCTAAAGTGCTGGTTGAAAGAGTTATTACTCCAGTTGCTGGATTAATTGTCAAACCAGCAGGAATTGACATAAAAGTCCCTCCAGGCAAACCTGTTATTGTTGGAGTTTGAGGATTACCAGAGGTGCAGTATGTCGCAGAAGGATATGAAAATGCAGTATTGTCAGAAGGATTTATTGTAACTGTATTTGTTGCTGTCACTGCAGCGCAGCCACCACCTGCAGGAATTGTGTTGGTAACAATGTATGTACCTGGGGTACTGGCTCCTAAATTAATCTGGCCTGTATTAATATGAATAAATACTAGACCGGCTGGAGCAGACGAAAATGTTCCTGCACTTGCACCTGCACCAAAAGTTGGATAAGGGTTACCCGCATTATGACAGAAGGGTGAATTTGGGTAACTGAATTCTGCAAAAAGAGTGCTGCTGGTAATCGTCATAGTGATCGAGCTGGTATTTGAACAGGTTCCATTTGTGGTATAAGAAAGAGTATATGCTCCAAGCGAACTTGTTGCTAAATCTAAAACGCCGGTTGATGGATTAATTGACAGACCTGGAGGAATTGATGAAAAAACACCTCCCGGTAAACCTGTAATGGAAGGAGCTTGATTAGGTCCGGTCAGGCAATATGTTGCTGAGGAATAAACAAAAGAAGCATTGTCTGTT
>CAISYK010000970.1 GCA_903889605.1 uncultured Bacteroidota bacterium | reverse complement strand
ATTGGTAAAACAATAATGGTTGATTTGTTAAATTGATTATACATAATTAATATATTAAATAGCCTCTGTTAACAGGCGTTTCAGTATTATATATTTACACACAAAATGAAAATAATTATTACTATATTTTACAGCTGTCTGTTGTTTTTTCTTCCAAGTATAAAAGTTTTACCAGTTGCTGAGGATGCAAAAGAAGTGATAAAAAAAGCCGATGAAAAAATGCGCGGTAAAACTTCGCAGTCAGAAATGACTATCCAGATTGTCCGCCCCACATGGACCCGCGAGATGAAGATGAAAGCCTGGAGCAAAGAAACCACCCATGCCATGATATTAGTTACATCACCCGCTAAAGAAAAAGGAACGGTATTCCTGAAAAGTGATAAGGAGGTGTGGAACTGGGTTCCTTCCATCGAGCGTGTCATTAAACTTCCGCCATCAATGATGACCCAGTCATGGATGGGTACGGATTTCACTAATGATGATTTGGTAAAGGAATCATCAACAGTAAATGATTATACCCATAGTTTTGCAGGGGACTCAGTGATAGAAGGCCGAAACTGTTATAAGATAAAGCTTATCCCCAAACCTGATGCGGCAGTGGTATGGGGTAAGATATTCGTATGGATTGACAAAAAGGATTATATACAATTACGTGCGGAGTTTTATGACGAGGAAAACAACTTGATAAATACCATGCAGAGCTCCGATGTAAAAATAATGGGAGGCCGTCTGATTCCAGCCAAAATGGAAATGATACCCGCTGATAAAAAAGGACATAAAACGGTAATGATTTATAACAGCATAAGTTTCGATCAGCCAATTGATGCTGGTTTTTTTACTACCCAAAATATGAAAAAAGTAAAGTAGCGCCAGGAATTCACAAATAATATGAAAGCGCAGAATGACTCTTTCATCGTTGATGATGCGTTAGGGATTGAAGCGGAAATCCTTTTTGTGAGGAACGAACAAAAAGATTGCAGCGGAAAGCCCGGCCCTTTCAACCTCACCCCGTCCTTTCAGACACCCCCTCTCCATTTGGAGAGGGGAAGGGGTGAGGTTGAAAGGGAAACGCCCAAATAAAAGATAATCTTGGAGCATAAATTTGAAAAAAAATAATATTTATAAGCCAAAATTAAGTTCTAAACTACAGGCATTATGCTGCTGAAAATGGCATGGCGGAATATTTGGCGCAATAAAAGGCGCACCTTCATTACAATGGCATCTATTTTTTTTGCTGTGATAATGGCTGTGATTATGCGGTCGGCAAATACCGGCATTTATGAACACATGGTGCATAACGTTGTCAGCTTCTCGTCAGGTTATATACAGGTGCATCAAAAAGGGTACTGGAATGAGCAATCAATAGATAACAGTTTCAAAGAAGATGAAACACTATATCAGCTGCTGTCTGATCAGAAAGAGGTAACTGAATTTGTTCCGCGCCTGGAGTCTTTCGCCCTGGCATCATCCGAGGATAAAACAAAAGGCGTGCTGGTCCTTGGCATAGTTCCTGAAAAAGAAAACAATATCACTGGCCTGCGCGAAAAAATTGTTGAAGGCAGTTATATTAATGATGCAGACCGAAGCCTGCTTTTATCGGAAGGCCTTGCCGGCAGTTTGGGTTTGCATGCAGGGGATACCGTTGTTTTATTGAGCCAGGGATACCATGGAGCAAGCGCTGCAGGTGAATATCCTGTTAAAGGAATAGTTCATTTTGGTTCTCCTGAATTAAACAAACGGCTGGTGAGTATGCCGCTAAAGCTGATGCAGGAAATGTATGATGCCGAAAACAGGATCACTTCCGTTTCGCTGATGATGCAGGAAGGCACCAATATGACAGCTTTAAAAGAAAAAGTACTTGCCTCTGCCGATACTGCAAAGTACGAAATAATGGATTGGAAACAGATGCTTCCTGAACTTGACCAGATAATTGAAGGCGATACAGCCGGTGACTATATTGTGATAGGGGTCTTATACATGGTGATTGCTTTCGGCGTTTTCGGAACAATATTGATGATGACACGTGAACGCATGCATGAGTTCGGTATTTTGATGGCTGTTGGGATGAAAAAACATTTGCTGGCAATAGTAGTTATGACAGAATCATTTCTTATCGCATTTATCGCCGCACTTGGAGGCATGTTAGGGGCTTTGCCGATAATATTATGGTTTAAGAAACATCCTCTTCGATTCAGTGGTGAAATAAAAAAAATTTACGATAGTTACGGCATGGAAGCGATAGTTCCATTGTCCGACAAGCTTAATGTTTTCACCGAACAGGCTGCAATTATTTTTTTTATTTCGGTGCTGCTGTCGTTTTACGCAGCCCGCAAAGTATTTACTATAAAGGCAATTGATGCAATACGAAGCTGATTTATGATACCGATAATAGCATGGCGGAATATTTGGAGGCATAAGGTCCGCAGCCTGGTAGTGATACTTTCTATCGCCGTAGGGCTATGGGCAGGAGTTTTCATGATTGCTTTTTCCTGGGGGATGTATAAACAGTATATGCGCGAAACTGTTGAAACCCAAATTTCCCACATTCAGCTGCATCATCCTAAGTATGAAGAGGACAGGGATGTCAAGTATATTCTTGCTGATAATGTTTCAATGCTGGAATATATCCGTTCGGATGAAAAAGTCAAGGCTGCTGCAGCGCGTACGGTGGCTTCCGGAATGATTTCTTCTCCGTCAACAGCGTCTGGTATAAATATCAACGGGATATTTCCTGCAGATGAAAATAATGTAACTAAGCTTGCTTCAAAGGTGGTTGGGGGCAAATACCTTGATAGTGCAGGCCGCAACCCTGTTTTAATAGGAAAGAAATTGGCCCTCAAGTTAAAAGTAAATCTGAAAAGTAAAATTATTCTCACCTTCCAGGATACTTCCGGTGAAATAGTGGCAGGAGCTTTTCGTATAGCCGGCATTTATAAATCAAAAAATACTACGCTTGATGAAATGAACGTTTATGTGCGGTCTTCGGACCTCAGCCGTCTTCTGAATGCCGAAAATGCCGTTCATGAGATTGCAGTTCTGCTTAAGGATGACAGCAGCGCGGAAGCGGTAAAAGAAAAACTCAGAAAAAAATTCCCGGACGTAAATATCAAAACATGGAAAGAGCTGGCCCCCGACCTTAATCTGGTAATAAATTCCTTTAATGAGTATATGTACATCTTTGTCGGGATTATACTGCTGGCACTAACTTTTGGTATTGTTAACACTATGCTTATGGCTGTGCTTGAACGTGTCAGGGAGATTGGAATGCTCATGGCGATTGGAATGAGCAGGATGCGGATATTTTTCATGATTATGCTGGAAACTATTTATTTGGCTCTTGTTGGAGGCCCGTTAGGATTATTAATAGGGTATTTCTCAGTAAAGTACACAGGAAAGGCCGGTATAGATATGTCAATGTATTCAGAAGGCCTTTCAGCATGGGGATTCAGCAGCGTGGTTTATCCGGAGCTGGAATCATCTTATTATTTGCCGCTTACGCTTATGACAATTATCACCGCAGTCCTTTCTGCCATTTATCCTGCTATTAGGGCATTGCGGCTTAAGGCTGCAGAAGCTATCAGGAAAATATAAAAACATAACAAATGGAAACAGTAATTGACGCGCACGAAATCAGTAAAGTTTACAATGAAAACAGCATTCCTGTAAATGCTGTAAACGGCGTTCACCTGCACATTGAGCGCGGAGAATTCACTGCGCTGGTTGGGCCTTCAGGTTCGGGCAAAACTACTTTACTCAATATTATCGGCGGGCTT
>CAISYK010000969.1 GCA_903889605.1 uncultured Bacteroidota bacterium | reverse complement strand
TAGAACTTTCGTTGTTACTTGCTCGGCAGGAAATTTATAGGCAATTCCCCATCTTGGAGATTTACCGGTATACCCAAGTACTTCCTGAATTTTCCTTGAGTTTATTTTAATCACAATTCCATCAAGACCGTAGTCTAATTTATCCTTATTTTTTGACCATTTTTTATAATATTTTTCTACCCCGTTTAAATTATCAAAAACCTCATAATTGGGATTTGTCTTAAAACCTAACTTGGAAACAAGAGCTAGCTCATCACTTTGTGTTTTTGGAATTTCTCCACTAACCTTTTCGATATCATAGATAAAAGAATCGAGTTTTCTTTCTGAAGCAACTTTCGAATCAAGTTGACGAATAGAACCGGCAGCGACATTTCTTGTGTTTGCAAAAATTTCTTCACCTTTCTTTTTCTTTCCTTTATTTATTCTTTCAAGCTCTTTTTTTGAAAGCCAACATTCTCCAACAACTATAATATCTACCTCCTCCTCAAGCTCAAGAGGAATACTTTTAATCGTTTTTAAATTTTGTGTCACGTCTTCACCGATACTTCCATCACCCCTTGTCGCCCCTCGAAAAAATTGTCCGTTTTTGTATGTTAAAACTATTTTTAATCCATCTATCTTTAATTCGCAACAATATTCTATTTTCTCATCTTTCAAAGACGGCTCCTTCCCTAACATTCTTCTTACTTTTTCATCCCATTTTTTAAGTTCGTCAAAATCAAAACAATCATCATATGACCACTGTTTTATTTCATGTCTTACTTTCACAAATTCATCTAGCGGTTTTCCACCTATCCTACCGGTCGGACTCACGGGTGATTTTATTTCTGGATATTTTTCTTCAATTTCTAAAAGTTCGCGAATCAAAGAATCATATGCTTCGTCTGTAATTTCCGGTTTGTCCAAAACATGATAAAGACGTCGGTGCCTGTTCACCGTTTTTATAAGTTTTTCGTACCTTTCTATTATAGATTTATCTACCTTCATTTTAGTAATTCTGCAAAATTCCTCTTTCTAATCGTCTGCCTGATGGACCTGTGTTGTGACCCTGAGTACTAAGGGAGGAATTGACATTACCTGTAGGTGAATCAAACGTTTTAGTTAAAATCAAATCTGCCATCGGTTTGGTATCATCACCGTATTTGAAAAATTCTGAAATAGTAAAGGTGTATATATTTCCAATTAAAGTATAATTTCCATCTTTTATAAAATTGATTACATTTCCATTACAAGTAACTGATGCCCGAGCTGCAGGATTTCTTATCAAGGGATTAGATTCGCACCCATCGCCAAGACAATACGGAAAAGCTGCTTGTTTAATATCCCAATAAAGGGCGCATTCTCTTGCACTATCAGCAGCATAAAAAGCAAGTTGAGAATCTTTTGAAGATTGAGATATAGCAAGTTCCCTTAAAGAAACACTAAAGATTGAAACCCCGATAAGCATCAAAATACTCGCAGTAAAAACCGCAAACAATAATGCAAATCCTCTATTATTTTTTTTATAAATTCTGATCATAAATTACCCCAATAATTATAAAGATATGAACCAATTCTAAATTGTTGATCTGCTCCGTTCCCCCACTTTATGAGTACGTCAATATAAGCTTCATCTGCTGGCTCGCCCGTTACTACATCATTAACTCTTTTTATTTTTATATATCTTGAAAACTTTGATAAAATGCAAGTAGAGCTGTCGCCAATTCCGTATCCTAAAAATTGACCATCAATAGATCTCTCCGTACACATTTGATAATTAACGCTAGAACTCAAAAGTCCATTGTGAAGAGTATCTACATTGCAACCAGAATCAATGGTTTCATTTGGTTCAAGAGTTTCTTTGATACACTCGATTTCCCCCAATCCTGCAAGCCATTCATCTGGTGAAGTTCCTCCAATAGCATTTGCTTTTACACCATTTGAATCTCGAACATTTTTAATATATTCTATCGCATCTTGTGCCAAAAATGCCGCAATCATTTGATCCTTAGAAGTAATCGCAGAAACCAAACCTTTTTGAGCAACAGTCATAGGGCCAGTCACAGCAATCATTAAAATGGAAATAGCAACAAGAGCTTCCACTAATGTAAAACCTTTGGTAAATTTGTATTTTGTTGTTTTGTATTTAATTTTCATTTGTTATTTATTCTTTCATTGATCTTTGTGATGCGGTCGTCTGCAAGTTAAATTTTGATTTAGCGTTTATAATATTACCGGCTTCTCCTTCCATTATTATTATAACTTTCGGTTGGACATCACCGTCTTTTACAACATAAAATGCCAAACTCAAAATGTTAACGTCTGGGGAAGTGATTTGGGAGTAATTAGTAGGAAAGTTATCGCATGACCCTGTACATTTACTCAAAAAACCGTTGATCTTTTTATCAAGGTCTGGGGATACAAAATGGTAATATATTCTATCGCCAGATGGAGAAATATAATTTATTGTTGTGTTGTCTATGACATTATTATAATCGCTTCCCATTCTTATATCCCTAGAAATACTCTCTATGACAAAGTTCACATTGCTTACAACACTTTGTATTGCACTCGCTTTTCTGTTTGCATTTATAATAGACATAAGAGCACTCATTGCCACAGTCACGACCATCATAAAAATCGCCACTGCTACAAGCATTTCAACAAGTGTAAATCCTTTTTTTATCTTTTTATTTCTTAACATATATATCTCCTAAGGCTGTTACTACAACATTTTTTGTTTCTCCATTTGCTGAACTTATAATAATTTCCGCATAATTATTTAAATCCCCGCTAGAACCTATATAAATTTTTGCATCAGGATTGGGTCGTTTAAAAACGATACCGAGAGACTGATCCAAATCCGGAGAGTTATTTGTTTTGTAACAGTGGTCTTTATCTGAACCGGCACAGATGCTTTCTATATGGCTTCCTCTTGTCAACACATATTTTTGAACACATTCTGTTTCTGTATCATTTTTAAGACAAGTGGTTGGACCATCAAAATGATTGTTGTCATTAACATCGGAAAAGAGAATATAATGAGTGGAATCATTCGGATCAAAACGAATTCCATATCCGGCAAATGCAGAGGTTGTGAGACCAGTGGAAAATTCTTTTACAGAAAAGATATGGAGCCAGATTGGTATAAAATTATACCCACACAAAAAGTTTGATTATAAACTAATAAAAGCCGACCCTAAACCAGTCGGCTTTTTTATTTATAATTAGCGAAAAAATTTTCTGTTAAAAATG
>CAISYK010000968.1 GCA_903889605.1 uncultured Bacteroidota bacterium | reverse complement strand
AGCTGTTTCCTTATTTCCCAGATTCTCATTTGCTGAGTCAACAGCCTCTTCACTTTTAGCAGGAGTTACTGCAGTTTCTTTTATTTCCGGCTTCTCATTTGCAGGCTTAATTGTTGCTTCCTTTTTATCCGAAATTATAGCTGTTTCCTTATTTTCCTGAATCTCCTTTATAGAGTCGACAGCTACTCCATTTTCAGCAGGAGTTACCACAGTTTCTTTTATTTCCTGCTTCTTATTTGCAGGCTTATTCGTTTCTTCTTTTTTATCAGAGTTTAAAGCATTTTCCTTACTTTCCCGAATCCCATTTGCTGAATCAGCAGCCTCTACACTTTTAGCAGGAGTTACAGCAGTTTCTTTATTTCCCTGAATCTCGTTTCCTGAACTAACCCCATCATCCTTTTTAACTGCATCTAAAAAAGCGGCTTTATTGTCCTGCGTTTTTTCTTCATTGTTATAAGCTGTTATTGCGGTATCTAAAGGCAAACTTCTTAATTGGCTTTTATTTTCTTCTGGTATGCTGTCAGAAACAGCTGCGTTTTTTGTTTCAAGAACAATGTCTTTTTCAATTTCATTATAACCTGTTTTGTCAGAAAGATCAAGGAGTTCATCATATGTTTTATGATTATCCGCAGCAGCATTTATTTCATATTCTTTATTTATTGGAAGGGAAATTAGATATTTTCCTGTCGCGGAATTTGATGAAAGAGAGCTGATTATTTTCCCCGTTAAGATGTCTGTAACAAAAATTTTTGATTTTATCCCAAGCCCGTTTTCATCTAAAACATTGCCTTTTAGCAAAGTGACATTCTGTTTTATAATATCTTCAAAAAAAACAATAGTGTAAATGTCATTTCCTCCAAGTCCTTCGGGCTTAGAGGAAGAGTAGTAGGCATTTTTCCCATCTGCAGCCATTACAAAATATAAGTCGTCAGATGATGTATTTATAAAAGAACCCAGGCTTTGAGCCTTCATCCAGACATTTGCAGCTGTGTCAAAAACAGACATAAAAATATCATAGCCTCCAATTGAATTATGCCCTTTAGAGCTGAAGAAAATTGTTCTCCCGTTTGGGTGAATGAAAACACTTCCCTCGTCTGCTTTACTGTTAATAGACTCTCCTAAATTTACAGCTTCGCCCCATTTACCTGCTGGATCTTGTGTACATTGCCAAATGTCCTTTCCTCCATAACCTCCTTTTCTACCGCTTACAAAGTAAATTGTTCTTCCGTCAGGTGAAAAGCTGGCTGAAGTTTCACCGCCGTCACTATTTATTGGAGACGGCAATCTAATTGGAATAGACCACTCACTGCCTTTCAATATTGATTCATAAATACCTTTATTAATATTTTTGTTAATTCCGCCTCTATAAAGCAGTATCCTTTGCCCGTCATTTGATAATGCGAGAGCTGAATTATCTACACTCCATAAATTAACCAAAGGATTAAGCATAATAGGCTCTTTCCATGTTTCGTTTATATCGTTACGGAAGGTGATATAAATGTTTTCATTACCTTCTTTCTTTTGAGTCCCATTTACTGACTTAAAAGATGCGGCACTGTTAATTTTATCAGGAATTCTGCGTGAGGTAAATATCATGGTTGAGCCATCGGCAGAAATTAGGGGAGCGTAATCATTAAATTTGGAATTTACCAGCGAACCGATATTTTTAATTTCCAACTTCAGCGAATCTTTTTGCTGTGCGCCAAGGAATATAGAGAATGTACAAAAGAAAATGGCAATAAGTACTTTCATGGGTATAACAAAGCAAATTAAGAAACCAAAGGGACAAGCCCTTGATGCATTAAATTTTTTTTAGAAATGTTGATTTATAAAATTATTGATGTATGGATTCTAAATTAAAGAATTCTAAATTATTGTTCCGAATTTCAGAGATTATTTTGCTTCCAGAATAATGTCGTTGACAATTTCCTGATAACCCGTTTTATAAGGAATATCAAATGACACTGTATCTGTTTTATAACCATCGGCAGTAATTTCGAGAGAATATTTTACTCCTGGGGAAAGCGAAACAAGATATTTTCCTGTCGAATTGTTTGACTTAAAGGTACCGATTAATTTGTTAGTTTCCTTGCTTTTCAAAACAATTGTTGATCCGACAGGGGTTTCAGTTTTACTGATAATTCGACCTTTAAGTAATGCAGTATTTTTTTTTATAAAATCAGGAGGGAAAGAAGTGCTGTAAATGTCTAAATCTCCGTATCCTCCAGGCATGGAAGAAGAATAATATCCTATTTTTCCGCTGGCTGACAACACAAAGTATATTTCATCATCAGGTGTGTTGATAGGAGCGCCTAAGTTTTCTGGCTGGGCCCATGTTTTTGTAGTTTCGTCAAATACAGACATAAAAATATCGTAACCTCCGATAGAATTATGTCCCTTCGAACTAAAGAAAAGCATTTTTCCGTTAGGATGAATAAATACTCCTTCTTCATCTTCCGGGCTGTTAATTAATTTACCCATATTTATTGCTTCACCCCAGTTTCCCAATTCATCCTGTGTGCAGTACCATATATCTCTGCCTCCAAATCCCCATTTTCGGTCACTGACAAAATATATTGTCCTTCCATCCGGAGAAATACTGGCAGAAGTTTCGTTAAAGTCGCTGTTAATAGGAGGCGGCAGTCTTACAGGATCAGACCATTCTTCTCCTATTAAAAAAGATTCGAGAATATCTCCATTTGCATTTAGTTCATTTCCGCCGCGGTAAAGAAGCATTCTTTGCCCGTCATTTGATAATGCAATAGCAGAATTATCAATATCCGGAACGTTAATCGTTGGGCCAAGCATAATTGTTACTAACCATTTTGCATGTTTATCGTCATAATAGGTTGCGTAAACATTTTCTGTACCTGGCTTACCTCTGAGCATATCTTTCTCGTTCAATGGTTTCCGTGAAGTGAAAAGCATCATATTGTTGTCAGCAGAAATAAGGGGGGCGTAATCTGCAAAGTATGAATTTATCAGGTGGCCGGCATTAGAAATTTCGGCTTTTATAGTATCCTTTTGCTGGGCAGAAAGAAACAAAAATAAAGAGCAAAAAAAAGTGACAAAGAGTATTTTCATAGCTGTAAACAGTATTAATTTTAATATTTTAGTATTTTAAAATTGCCGTTTTTACACGATTGCAAATTTGGGATTGAAAGTCAAATTAGTATATTTCTAAATTTATTAAATCTTTAGTCT
>CAISYK010000967.1 GCA_903889605.1 uncultured Bacteroidota bacterium | reverse complement strand
TTTATTGAAACAAATGAAAAAGCCGGATTAGTATTTACGCCTAATGTAAATGGTCCTTATGGCTGTTTTCAAGTTTCAAACACATTAAATACATTATATCAAAACAAAGTAAGTTGGTTTGCTGGCGACATCCCTAAAAGAGATGTTTATGATGAACGAACAGGAAGAAAAACAGGTATAGAGCCCGTAATGCAAAAAGATGAATTTATTAAATTCAAATTGCAAGTTCAAAAAGATTTCAAAAAGGACAAATACCAAATTTTAGTTGCTACAAAAGCGTTTGGGATGGGTATTGACAAACAAAATGTTTTTTACACTTTTCATTATGGTTTACCAAGTTCCGTAGAAGCATTATATCAAGAAGCAGGAAGAGCAGGACGATGGGATAAAAACAAAGAAGAAAACAAATCCAAAACAGGCAAATGCTATGTTCTTTATTCGCCTGAAACTCACGATAGCGAAAGAGTCGCGCGATTATTTCATAAGGACACGACTTTTGCTGAGATGAAAGAAATTAGTGACGAAGTCGGCTTTGGCGGTAAAGATATTTTTAAGCAAGTTTTCCTTTTCACACAAGGACAAAACGACATTGATGAAGATTTTAAAATAATATTAGGTGTATTAAATACTTATTTCAAAGCTGAAACCAGAGTCCGAATCTTTTGGAATGATGCTTATACGAAATTGAGAATATACAATGACACTTTACAAAAGGCAATTTATCGGTTGAGCCTATTAGGTATTGTTTCCGACTGGACTACCAATTTTACTGACCATTTTGAAGTCCAATTCAAAACACAAAATGAAAAAACAATAATAAAAAGCGTTTCTAATTATATCACAAAATACGAACCTAATACAGATGTAGAAACTGAAATGTCAAAAATTCAGAAAACAACCGTATTAGAAAAATCCGTTTGGTATTTACTTAATTGGACTTTTGAAAACATTGCCTATAGCCGTAAGCAATCGTTGAAAACATTGACTGAATGGTGCACGGAATTTATAAGTAATGAAGAGTTTAATAGTGAAGAATTTAAAAGAAGAATTGATAACTATTTTATTTTTTCCGACACTACTTTTATTCTTCAAGACATCGGTGAAAATCCAAATAAGTATCAAAATTGGTTTGAAGCACTTTTCTATTACGAAGAAACTGATAAAATAGTTAATGGCTTAAAGGAAAAAATAAAAATTTACATTCCTGAAATTGTTGACTTGAATGCGAAGAAATTAAAATTTGAAAGATTAAGAGATAATATAAGTCGCTTTTTAGAAAGTTATCGTAACAATTTAGGCCTAAATTTTCTGAGTGGTTTTGTTCGTTTAGTACTAAATGAATATCAAGATAGTGATGGGAAAGAACGTTTTGAAAGTGCATTATCAAGTATTAAAAAAACCTTTAGCAACGAACAACAAAGGGATTTTTTAAACCGCTTAAAAGTTTTAGGAAAACATTTATCCGAAGACCAAAAAATGGAATTAAGCCAATCTATTTCAA
>CAISYK010000966.1 GCA_903889605.1 uncultured Bacteroidota bacterium | reverse complement strand
TTGCCTTACCTCATTATAGAATAGAGGATAGTACACTCAATCCTAAAACCGGGAAAAAAGGTGTAATGAAAGCTGTTTGCTTCTCTGATGAAGATATTATAACACTTGCTTTTGATGCCTCATCAACCTGTTTTGAAATCGGGGCAGACGGAGTTGAGAATATCAATATTAAATCTCAAATTGACGGAATCTTCTTCGCGTCTTCATCACCCGTTTTTCATAATCGATATCACGCATCTTATCTTGCTGATTTATTAAATCTTCCTCAGGGGATTTTAGCACTTGATTTTACAAATTCTTCACGAAGCGGAGCTGATGCATTGCTTTTGGCAAATGATTTAATCGATTCTGGGAAATATAAAAATATTTTGGTTGTTGCCGCTGATGTTGATTTCCCTGAAATAGGAAAAGAACGCTCAACGCCTTTTGGCCATGCTGCATGCGCAGTCTTATTAAACAATGAAAAAGGAATAGCAGAAATATCATTGGCGAAATCTTTCAGCTCTTCACTTGCTGAAGAATTTTCATACAAATTGAATTCAATTCAATATGATCCAAGATACAGCCGTGATGCAGGTTTTAAAAATAATATTACAGCATCTTTAAAAAATATTGTTTCAAATCCTAAATCATTTGATGCCGTAATTCTCAATTCACTTTATGCCAGGCTGGCAGGAGGTGTTTTTGCTAAAGCTGGATTTACAGAAACACAATTTGCAAAAGATTCGCTTACTTCAAAAATTGGTAATACCGGAGCTGTTCATGCGTTGCTTCTTCTGATTAATGAAATTGAAAACGATAAGAAAAATATTTTACTTGCTGATTATACAAACGGGACAAATTTTTTTGAAATCAAAAGTAATATTGTTCCTGAACACAAATCTTTACAGCAGCAATTAAATAATTATGATTTGATAAATACTTATCAGGATTATTTGCTCCTGCGCAAAGCTGGAAATTTTAAATCCTTTAAATACGGTACAAAAGAGATGTTTTCTTCTGAAATGATGCAGGATAGGGAAAAAGAAACATTGCTTTATTTGAAAGGACTTAAATGTGAAGAGTGCGGGACAATTTATTATCTGAAATCTGCAAGATGTAAAAAATGCAAATGTGATAAATTTTCTTCCGTTGAATTGCAAAAGACTGGAACTGTTTATGCATTTACCTCGGAACATTATTTCCCGAGTTCTTTTCCTCCCATTAATATGGTTATTGTAGATTTAGATGGGGGAGGAAGGATGACTGTTCAGCAAACTGATACCATGTTCCCTGAAAAAAATAAAATGGAAATAGGAGCCAGGGTTAAATTGGTTTTAAGAAAAATGATAGAAAATGATGCTAAACCTAATTATTTCTGGAAAGCTTTGCTAATTAAGAATTAAGAATTCACAATGCAGAATTGATGAAGAATAAAGACGATAATGTTATTTTGAAAAAATCATTTGATTTTGCATTGAATGTTGTCGATTTGTACAATAAATTAATGGAGTTAAAGTATTGGGATATAGCAAGGCAAGTACTTAAAAGCGGTACAAGTATCGGTGCAAATATTCGTGAAGCTCAAAGAGCGGTGAGCAAAGCCGATTTTATTAATAAACTTGGAATTTCTTTAAAAGAAGCTGATGAAACTCAATATTGGTTCGAAATAATTGACCAAAAGATAATTAAAATTGATAATGATATGAAGAAACAAATTGATGAACTATTAAGATTATTAACATCGATTATTAATTCAACTAAAAAAAATAATATTGTTTAAAAATTCAGAATTCAGAATTTAGAATTTAGAATTAAAGTACATGGCTAATTCTTAGTTTTGCATTTTTAATTCTAATATAGTTGTTAACTTCAATTATTAATTCAACTAAAAAAACAGTATAAATTAATAATTTAGAATTGAAACATGTATATTAAACATTGGAATTCAAATTGTGAATTCTGCATTCTAAATTCTTAATTAATTTGTATTCTTAATTCTTAATTAATTTGCATTCCAAATTATAAATAAAAAAAACGTGAATACTAAAGTAAGCGACATAGCAATAATCGGGATCGGTGTAACAAAATTCGGAGAACTTTTTCATCAGAGTTACGATGATCTGGTGCGTGATGCAGCCTTGCAGGCAGTTGCAGATGCAAAAATTTCAATGGATGATATCGGCGCAGCATGGCTGTCTACAGCTTTTCCTGAAATTGGCGTTTTCAAAGGACGCAGCGGAATGGATCTATCTGAGCCTCTTTCATTATATAATATTCCTGTTACCAGGGTATCAAATTTTTGTGCCTCAGGTGCAGATGCCATTCGTAACGCTGTAAACGCACTCCGTGCCGGAGAGTGTGATGTGGCAATGGCATTGGGTGTTGAAAAGCTTCGTGACCGCCAGCCCCAGGATTCAATCGTAAAAATGATGGTTGAATATGGCCATCCGTTTTTGCAGAAAGGATTTACTGCCGCCGGAACTTTTGCGGTTTATGCGAACCGGATGATGAAAGAATTTGGTGTAACACGTGAAGATATTTCAATGGTTTCTGTGAAGAATCATTTTCATGGTTCCTTAAATGAAAAAGCCTTTTATCGTAAGCCATGTTCATTAGATGAGGTGATGAAATCACAGATGGTAGCTGATCCGCTTACTGTCTTGGACAGCTGTCCTACTACGGATGGTGCCGCTTGTGTTATTTTGGTTCGTGCCGAAGATGTTGATAAGAATAAACACAACCCTGTTTACATAAAAGGTATTGGACTCTCGGTTTCTACTGGCTGGGATTTACCTTTCTTCGATCCTAATCACGATTTTCTTTCTTTTGAAGCAACACGTCAGGCTGCAAAAATGGCCTATAAGCAAGCAGGTATAACAAATCCAATTGAAGAAATAGATTTAGTGGAAGTTCACGATTGTTTTTCTATTGTTGAGCTGCTTACTTATGAAGATTTGGGATTATGCAGACAAGGTGAAGCAAAAGATTTGATTAGAGGGAAAGAAACTCAGCTCGGTGGGAAAATTCCAGTGAATGTCAGCGGCGGATTATTATCATGCGGTCATCCCGTTGGGGCAACAGGAATTAGAATGGTCGTTGAAGTTTCTAATCACTTGCGCAATAATGCAGGTGAACGACAAGTAAAAAAAGCAAAAAGAGGATTAACACATAACATCGGAGGTCCCGGTGCTATTGCTTCAGTAATAATTTTGGAAAACTAAAAAGAAAATAATTAGACAATGAGAAAACACAAAATCGCAGCTTTAATGCTTTCTATTACTTCCCTAATGGGATATGCGCAGGTCAATCCTGAAAATGCGGCAGTTACAAACGCTCCTACTGGCATTTCATTAAATGGTAATACTGAGACTAGAGAGATTTTCAAACGCAAAGGCAACCTTTACGCATCCTGGGGTTATAATAGAGCATTTTATAGTAAAAGTGATATACATTTTACCGGCGATGGATATGATTTTACAATCACAAATCTGACTGCCAGAGACCAGCCAGGGAACCACGATTTTTTGACATATATCAAACCTAATATGTTTACTATTCCTCAGTTCAATTGGCGTTTGGGTTATTTCCTGACCGATAAAACTTATATCACTTTCGGTTCTGATCATATGAAATATAATATGGATAAACAGGCCACGCTGCTCACAGGCACGATTACAGGAGCTGTAAATCCTGGTACATATAATAACACAGAAGTTCTAGTTGGTGAAGGCGCTGAAAGCGGAGTTTACCAGCCTGCACTTGTAGACTCAATGCAAACCGGTTTTGTTACAGAATTTGAACATTGTGATGGATTGAACGATTTTGCTTTTGAATTGGGACACCTTGAACAATTATGGATAGCTAAGAGCGGGAAACATGCATTTTCTGCCCAAGGTGCAATTGGTGCTGGCATGATGATTCCAGATTCTGATACGGATGTTCTAGGCCATGAGCCGAGACATGATATGGAGGCAGGGAAAAAAGCTTATCATCTTGCCGGTTATAGTTTAACTGCAAGTGTAGGGCTGCAGTTTGATTTTTTTAGACATTTCTTTCTGCTTGGAAAGCTGAAAGCCGGATACATTAATATGCCGGATATCCTCACAACTGTTGAAGGCGGAAGAGCAAGCCAGCATTTTAATTTCCTTGAACCTATGATCCTTATTGGATATTCTCACTCAATTTGCAGACATTGATTTGCTGCTGTTTTGGCAGGCAAAGCTTAATTATTTAAATTTCGCAAGAATAAGTCTATGACCTTAATCATGTTTATACTGCGAAATTGAAAATAAATTTGTTAAAATAAACAAAGAACGGGCGGAGGTTGTTTGTCAATAAATTAACATAAACAAATAACTGGAAATTGTTATACCTCACCGTTCTTAAAAAAAATAATCATGGCAACAGTAAAAGGAGAAATTATAGTAAATACCGAAAGGTGCAAAGGCTGTGAATTATGCGTTCCGGTTTGTAAAGAAAAAACTATTGCAATGTCGGAAATTTTAAATAATAAAGGGTATCACTATGCCACTAGTATCAATGAAGACTGCAACGGATGCACCAATTGCGCAATAGTTTGTCCTGACGGCGCCATAACAGTTTATAGAGTAAAATTAAAATAGTCATAAAAAAATAATTCTGAACATGAAGGATATTAGACTAATGAAAGGTAACGAAGCAATAGCCGAAGGCGTTATTCGTGCCGGATGTGACGGATATTTTGGATATCCAATTACTCCTCAATCGGAGGTGTTGGAATATCTGATGGCAAATAAAACAAAGGAACGAACAGGCATGATTGTACTGCAGGCCGAAAGTGAAATTGCTTCTATTCACATGGTTTATGGCGGTGCCGGTGCCGGAAAAAGAGTAATGACGTCTTCTTCAAGTCCCGGGATAAGTCTTATGCAGGAAGGCATTTCTTTCATGGCAGGGACAGAACTTCCATGTTTGCTTTTAAATGTTGTCCGCGGAGGACCTGGTTTAGGAACCATCCAGCCTTCACAGTCCGATTATTTTCAAACAGTTAAAGGAGGCGGTCATGGTGATTATAAATTGATTGTATTGGCTCCTGCATCTGTTCAGGAAATGTATGATTTTGCAAAGTTAGGATTTGATCTTGCTTTCAAACACCGCATTCAGGTTATGGTTTTATCAGATGGAGCAATAGGCCAAATGATGGAAAAAGTTGAATTGGATGAGCAGATACCTCGTTTAACCGATGCCGAAATTAAAGTTAAATTCCCTTGGGCAACTACAGGAAAAACACCTGACAGAGAAAGAAACATCATTACTTCTTTGGATTTGAATCCAGTGAAACAGGAAATCATCAATATTAATCTTCAGAAAAAATTCAAACATATTCAGGAAACTGAAGTACGTTTCGAACGGATTATGTGCGATGATGCTGAATATTTATTTGTCGCATATGGATCAAGCGCACGTATTTGCCAGAAAGCTGTATTGCTTGGAAGAGAGCGCGGAATTAAAGTTGGCTTACTTCGCCCTATTACGCTTTTCCCTTTCCCTACAGTTGAATTAGCGAAATTGGCAAAACAAGTAAAAGGAATGTTATCTGTAGAAATGAGTGCTGGTCAAATGGTAGAAGATGTTAGACTATCAGTAAACGGTGCAGTGCCGGTTGAGCATTATGGCCGCCTTGGAGGAATTATGCCGGCGCCGGATGAAGTATTAAATGTTCTTGAAGAAAATTTTATAAAAGAAAAAAAATATGAGCCACATACCAACTAAAGATGAAGTTTGCCAACCTGAAAACATGGTTTACTCAAGAACTTGTTTGCTTACAGACAATGCTCTTTCCTATTGCCCTGGATGCGGTCATGGTACTGCGCACAGGTTAATAATGGAAGTTATTGAAGAAATGAATCTGCAGGCCGATACAATTGGAGTTGCCCCCGTTGGATGCTCGGTACTTGCGTATGATTTTATGAATATCGATATGCAGCAAGCAGCGCACGGCAGAGCGCCAGCCGTTGCTACTGGAATAAAAAGACTTTATCCCGATAAATTCGTTTTCACTTATCAGGGTGACGGAGATTTAGCTGCCATTGGAACCGGTGAAACAATCCATGTATGCAACAGAGGTGAAAATATCACTGTGTTTTTTGTTAACAATGGAATTTACGGAATGACAGGCGGGCAGATGGCTCCTACAACCCTTCCGGGGATGAAAACCGCGACTTCCCCTTTTGGACGTGATACCGAAACGATGGGACATCCATTAAAAATTACTGAACTTGTTGCGCAGCTGCCTGGAACATATTTTGTTTCCCGTCAAGCCGTACACACTCCTGCACATGTGCGTAAAGCAAAAAAGGCAATTGAAAAAGCTATTCAATATCAAAAATTAAATAAGGGATTGAGTTTCGTGGAAATAGTTTCCAATTGTAATTCAGGATGGAAAATGACTCCCTTGGAATCAAATAAATGGATGGAAGAAAACATGTTCCCTTATTATCCGCTTGGTGATATTAAAGTTCCTAAATAATCAGGAAGTAATATCAGCTGCATTTTTCAAAATTTTAATTTTCAAATAATAAAAATATGACTGAAGAAATTATCATCGCAGGATTTGGAGGACAAGGTGTTTTATCAATGGGTAAAATTCTTGCATATTCAGGTATGATGCAGAATAAAGAAGTGAGCTGGTTTCCTTCTTATGGTCCAGAAATGCGCGGTGGTACAGCTAATGTTACTGTAATAATAAGTGATGAACGTATCAGTTCGCCGATTTTGAATAAGTTTGATACTGCTATTATTTTGAATCAGCAGTCAATGGATAAATTTGAGGACTCCGTAAAAAAAGGCGGAATTTTAATTTATGATCCAAATGGAATTACCCGTCATCCGAACAGAACTGATATTAATATTTATACTATTGACGCTTCTGATGAGGCATCAAAATTAGGATTAGCCAAAGTCTTTAATATGTTTGTTCTAGGCGGGTTCTTAAAATTAAAGCCATTGATTGAACCGGAATATATGCGTAAAGGGCTTGAGAAATCATTGCCTCTTCGTCATCATGGCATGATCCCTGAAAATGAAAAAGCAATTGAAAAAGGCAAAGAGATTATTAAAGCAAAATATTTAGTTAACTAAATATTTTTTTCAAAAAAGATTTAGAAGCATTTTTTGTTTCTTACCTTTTTTGTTGCAAGTTCAATCTATTTTTTTTAATAAATTGAACTTGTAAAAATAAAGAATGAAGCTCGATTCAAATTTTACATTTTGTTGTGAATAAATGTGATTCCCCTATTAAATTTTAAAGTAGGAATTATTTGTTGAAATTTTAAGCTTGGCCATGGAAACAAACTATTTTCAACTATTTGAAACAAAAAAATATTATTTTAAAATTAGCTGTTTTAAAAAAATCGCATGCAATGAATGGGCAAAACAATAAATTTGTTTTGCCCATTTGTATGAGAATGAAATGTAGAAATATATATATTTATATTGGACGGCGAGGTATTTTAATGGTTATTGAAAGTATATTCTGATTAATTAAAACTGTAAATTCTATGAAAATATTATTAGCTAAACCAGGCCTTGATGGGCACGATGTTGGAGTCAAAGTATTAGCCCACGGCTTAATTGATGCTGGTTTCAAAATTGTTTATACTGGGTTAAGAAAAACAATTGACGAAATTGTAGATATGGCCGTTGAAAACAAGGTTGATATTATAGGCATGTCAATTCTTTCAGGAACACATTTAGTACTTGCAAAAAAAATGAAAGAAGTATTGGCTGAACGAAAATTAAATATTCCGTGGTTTGTCGGCGGAAATATTCCGGCAAAAGATATTGAAGCATTAAAGAAAATAGGTGCGGTACAGGCATTTCCAACTGGAAGTAAAGTTGCAGATGTGGCAGCATATTTTCACTCTATAAAAATAACTGCATAAATTATTTGTTGATAAAAAACACATGTCATGGCCGATCAAAAAGTAAAATCAATAAAGGGGAAAACAGCCAAAGAATTAAATGTAAAACCAGTTTTTCTTGAATCAGGTTTAGAAGTGAATCCTGTTTATACTGCAGATGAGATTAAAGAATCAAACATTAAATATGAAATGCCGGGCGAATATCCTTTTACAAGGGGCATTCACCCTGCCATGTACCGCAATCAGCCTTTCACTATTCGTCAGTATGCAGGTTTCGCATCTCCTGAAGAGACTAATGAACGTTTTCAATTTTTAATAAAAAACGGACAGTCCGGTTTAAATGTAGCTTTTGATCTGCCGACACAGTGCGGTCTTGATTCTGACGATCCAAGGGCATTTGGTGAAGTGGGACGTGTAGGAATGTCAATAGATACTTTAGCCGATTTTGAAATTGCATTTAAAAATATTGATTTAGATAAAATCACTGTTTCCCTTACTATTAACGGGACAGCCATAATATTAATTGCCATGTATGTGGCAATGGCTGAAAAAGCAGGTTATGATATTTCCAAACTAAGAGGTACTGCACAGAACGATATTTTAAAAGAATTTATAGGCAGAGGAACCTGGATTTTTCCTGTCGATAAATCCGTAAAATTGGTGGTGGATACAATAGAATATTGTGCAAAGCATGTTCCTAAATACAGCCCTGTAAGTGTTTGCGGATACCATATCCGCGAAAGCGGTGCAAATCCTATACAAGAAATGGCTTATGCTTTTTGTATTGCGAAAGCATACACTGATGGTGCACTAGAAAGAGGCATAAGCATAGATGATTTTGCATCCAGGCTTTCTTTTAATTTTGATATTTATGGAAATTTATTTGAACAGGTTGCAAAGTTCAGAGGCGGAAGACGGTTATGGGCTAAGATAATACGTGAAGAATATCATGCTAAAAAGGACAGTTCCTGCTGGCTGCGGATGATAGCAGGCGGCGGCGGCGGCGGCCTAACAAAAGAACAGCCCGAAAATAATATTGTAAGAAGTGCATACTACGCTCTAATAAGTGCATTATCTGGAACACAAACCATGGCTCTCTGCAGTTATGATGAAGCATACACTATTCCAACTGAACATTCCGCTGAAATTTCTTTACGCACAATGCAGATCATGATTCATGAAATGGGAATTTGTGATACCGTTGACCCTCTGGGAGGTTCATATTATGTCGAATCATTAACTGATAAGTTTGAGGAGGAAATTAAAAAGGAGATGAAAACAGTTGAGAAGTGGGATGGAATAATTAATGCCGTGGCTACAGGTAAAATTCAGGAGTCGGTTTCTAAACAGGCATATGAGAGGGAAATGGGGGTTCAGACCGGTAAAGTTCCTAAGGTGGGGGTAAATATATTTACAAGAGAAGAAGAAGCAAAAGATGTTGAATTTCATCCTTACGACCCCAAAGGAGCGGATACTCAAATAGGAAAATTAAATAAAATAAAGGCATCAAGAAACAATAAAAAAGTGCTGACTTGCTTAGCTGCAGTGAAACAAGATGCGCTTGATAATAAAAATCTGATGCCTTCAATTATTGCGGCGGTAAAGGAATACTGTACCGTAGGCGAAATAGTAAAAGCCATGAAAGATGTTTATGGAGAATTTAAAGAACCTATATTTTTTTAAACTTTTTACGAAATTGGTTTGTATAAAAGCCCCGTACATACTTCGACAAGCTCAGTATGACTCGCGCAGGATGGTCAGTCTGAGCTTGTCGAAGACTGTGGGTGAGCAAATTTTGTTAACTAAATAAAATTTAAACACAAAAAGTAAATTTATAAGATTTGTATTTCGTAAATTAATGACTGAAAGAAAAACCATAACCATATTATCACTAGAGCAGGCTTTGGCCTTGCCATTTTCTACACAGCGAATGGTACATCAGGGATGGAGGGTGATTCGCCTTGAAACACCTTCTGATGCAGGAGGAGGAAATGCAGGTGACCCAAACCGTTATATTGGTGCAGACTTAGGTTTTCACGATTTACATTCATATTTCATTGCCCCTAATATTGGAAAAGAGGCAATTACTATAAATTTAAAAAAGAAAGAGGGACAAGATCTCCTTCTGAAAATTATTAAAGAGCTGGAAGTTGATGTTTTCATGTGCAACACATTACCGAAAGGATACAAACAACTTGGCATTGATTTCGAAACTTTGAAAACAGCTAACCCTGATATTATATGGTGCGGAATATCTGCCATGGGGCCTGAATATCCTGACCGCGCAGGATATGATCCTGCATTGCAGGCTTTGATGGGTTTTACATATTTAACCGGCGAGTCAGGCGGGAAACCTGTTCCTTGCGGTATTCCCATTATAGATTTAAAAGCCGGTGATGAAGCATTCACACAAGTGGTCTTAGCAATGCTTGAAAAAAATATTACAGGCAAAGGAAAAGAAATTCACATTTCAATGGCTCAATGCGCAGCATCCTGGTTGATAACCGCTTTGCCGCAACTGGAATTTGTAAAAAGTGATAATGAATTATTTACCCGCAGCGGCAATGAGCACAGGAGCTTTATTCCATGCAATGTATATCCTACAAAGGATGGAATGGTATATCTTGCTGTAGGAAATGATTCTCAGTGGGCAAAATTTACTGCCATTAAAGGATTTGAAAGTCTCAGTAAACCGGAGCGAAAAACAAATCAAGGGAGAATGGGTGATAAAGAAAATATTTACAATGAAATCGGAGAACTCTCTAATACGTTTACTACTAAAGAATTTGTTGATTTGTGTTTGAGCATAAATCTTTCCGCTGCACCTGTAAACACTATTAAGGAGGTAGCTTCTTTAGAATTTATTTCAAATAAATTACTGAAAACGAAATTGCCTGATGGGACAATAGTTTCTCTTTTCCCACCGGCAGTTGAAACAGAATATCTGAAAGATAAGGGTTATTGCTTATCTTTAGCACCCCATCTTGGAGAGCATAATGAAAAAATAATTACAGAACAGAATAATTAGTAATAGGTTTAATAA
>CAISYK010000965.1 GCA_903889605.1 uncultured Bacteroidota bacterium | reverse complement strand
TCGATATAAAAGAATTTCCAAAAGCATCTGAAAAGTTTCCGGATTCTCATATTCAGGCTAATATGGCAATTATAGGTGACAGAGTGGGGTCTGGAAAATCATACGTTATTTTATCTTTAATATCGATTAACAATATTACCAATAAAAACAATGTCGTCATTAAATCTTACGGTTTAAATAACGTCATCTACTTTATTCCAGATGCCAAGAAAACTGTCAAAACAAATTTATTAATTATTCCACATAATTTGACTAATCAATGGGATGATTATATTAAACGGTTCTCGTCAAATTTAAAATACATGATTATCAATAGACATAAACATGTAGACAGTTTGTATGAAGAAAGCTTCAATATTGAAAATCTAGACTTGATCGTGGTCACGGGCACTCTATACAACAAAGTCGCGAATTATATAACCGAAAAGGGTATCAAATTACAACGTCTAATTGTAGATGAGGTCGATAATGTTAATATTCCTGGTTGTGTCCGTGTCGAAGCATGTTTTACATGGTTTGTTACCGCTTCATATGGCAACGTGTTATATCCGAGAGGTTTCTCAAAATATGAGCAAAACATTCGTCGTCATATATGTTTTGCGACAGGTATCCGTAATAATGGATACATAAAAGATGTGTTAACGGATCTGAACGGAAATATATCGCGAGAGCTGGTTAAAGTTTTGATTGTCAAGAATTCGGAAGCATACGTAGAGAAATCGATTTCTCTCCCTCCAATATACAATTATATAATAAAATGTAAAACCCCCAACACAATTAATATCCTCAATGGAATAGTTGATAAGAATATTATAGATTTTCTTAATGCAAATGATGTCTTTGGAGCTTTACAATGTATTAACCCCAGTAATCGTGGATCTGAAGATAATATTGTCAGATTACTGATTGATAAATATACAAAACAACTAACGAACATCAAACTAAACTTTTCGATGGTAAATCAGATGGTGTTCGAGAATGAAAATGAGAGACGTCAAGAGATAGATAATCTAAATTCCAAGATTCAAATAATTGAAAATAAGATCATGATGATATCAAATAGGATACGTGAAAGTAACGTTTGTATTATCTGTTATGAGCCAACAGATACAAATCGGACAATCACGACATGTTGTCAAAATTCATTTTGTTTTCCGTGCATTAATACATGGTTGCTCAATAAGGCAGCATGTCCTATGTGTAAAGCGAAGATGACATCAAATGATTATATGGTCATCAATGAAGACATGCCATCCTGTTCTCATTCCGAAATAAAAGAGATAGATGAACATCAAACACATGAAAGTTTTGATAAATATAAAAACTTGAAGATTGTTTTAGAAAATCGTGCAGTGGGGAGCAAATTTCTTATATTTTCAGCATATGACTCATCATTCAATGATGTATTACCGATATTGGCTAATTTGGAAATTAAATTTGAATACTTGAAAGGCCCTGGATCTCATATTGCGAGCATCGTGAGGAAGTATAAAGAAAAAGATTTGGATGTACTTTTGGTAAATATGCGAAATTATGGAAGTGGTTTGAATCTAGAGAACACATCAGATATAGTCATGTTCCATAAAGAATCAAATCAATCTGAATGTCAAATTATTGGGCGGGCTCATAGAATGGGTAAAACAGATCCATTAAATATCCATTATTTATTATATGCAAATGAAATGAAATGAAATGCAGTTATTGGTTTTTTGCATGAAACTGCATGAAACTGCCACGGTAGGTCTTTGTTTTTGCAATTATAAGACGCAATGTATAGAGGTCCTTCTCAGTACAAGGTTGCTTAGAGTTTATACAAAAACAACCTAATACGACTGCCCCAGCATGGGTATACATTATTGTTGTTTCAATGTTGTATCTTCAACTTTGAATAATAAATAAATAAATAAAAAGAACAATTAAAAGTGCAGGGCTTTAAATAGAAAGGGTGCTGGTCTCATTATCATGTCATAGTTGTTGACAAAGACAAAAATACTATATTTTTGTGATTTTTTAGCATCTGCCGGTTTTCCTCTCATGGTCTGCATTGTATCCTTTGGGGCAGATGTAATTGTCATGCTGACGTGCTCTAACATCTGCATGTGATTTTTGTGAAATTTGAAGCACAAAAAAATCAAACCTTCCACAAATATTGCCAATTAATTATATAATATTTAAAATGAACTATGTTTTCCGGATAGAATTCATGAATTCTTTCTTATACAACAATAGATTCCCATGCCAATAAT
>CAISYK010000964.1 GCA_903889605.1 uncultured Bacteroidota bacterium | reverse complement strand
TTTTATTTTGTAAAGGGTTTGAAGAAAATGTTTATCTTTGCGGGGTAATTTGAGGAAGCATTTTTTGCGAATAATTAGGAAGGGCAAAATCGCAAATATGAAAAATATTAAAATAAACCAGAAATGAAAAACGAACAAAAATTTTATTCTGCATTAGAAACCATTTTCATTGGTGAAGCCGGGCAAAAGATTGAAGGTAAGAGTGGCTATGTGAACCTGATGAAATTAAAAAGCCAATATTTTGCTCAGATAAAACCTTTTATTGAAAAGGAAGTAAATGAAATATTTGGTTACGATACCGCTTCACGTGAAGAAGCATTTCAAAAACTCTTTACCTTTTTTGAAAGTTACCTGAATGAAACAGGCACTCCCTATTTCAGCCAAACGCCTTTTCATAAAAACCTTTACGAAAAAGTTTACAGCGAACGGGAAGATGTGAGTTTATTTTGGAAAACACAACGCCTCTATTATGTAAAAAGCGAAGCAAACTACCACAGCCTGCAAAACCTTGTAGTGGACAACCTCACTTTTAATTTTGATGCAAGCCAGATTGAGCACCAAAAAAACAATGAAAAAAAAAGTTTAGAGTTTTGGGCAACACAACTAACAGCCGATAGCGTAACTTTTAAAGTTGTGTATGAAGATAACAGCAAAGCAAAGTGGGAACGGCTGAAAGAATATTTGAAACTTGACAAGCCCGATGAAATACGAAAAAATCTTGCAGAAAACTTTGGCGACAAAAGCAACCCCAACATTGTTTACCGTGACAACGGACTTAGCCGTGAAGGATTGAAAGCAAAGCAAAGCCAAAGTGCATTGCTGATTACAAACGAAAATGATGTACTGAAAACCGTTACCGTAGAATTTGCTTTAAGCAACTTAGAAGATTTAGAAGCATGGGCAAAGCACAACAAACTCATCAACCTTACGGTGAGAGAAAACACTTTTAAGAAAGCACAGCAACTTTACAAAAAGCAAAATGAAGTGGACTATTTCATACACAAAGATGCCGAAGGTTTTCTCAAAGAGCAGTTGGATATGTTTCTTTACCAATACCTTTTTGGCGACAGACACATAGGCAACGAGTGGACTCAAACCCGAATTGACACGATACAGAAACTCAAACGAATTGCACACAAAATAATAAACTATATTGCAAGGTTTGAAGATGAACTCAAACACATTTGGGAAAAAAAGAAAATTGTTAAGCAAGTAAATTATGTGTTTACGCTTGACCGTCTTTTTCCTGTTGATGAAAAAGGCGAAAGGGTCTTTACCGATAAAAAAGCAATTGCTTTGGTGGAAAAAATTATTGCCGACAAAGGATTTGAAAAACAAATTGAAGAATACAAACATCTTCACGAACAATGGACAGACGAGAAAGGAGAAGAAACAAAAAAGGTTTGGAAAGAATTTGAGTTTGCAACAAAGTTTAAGAAAATAGACATTATTAAAAATACGACTATTGGTAAAGAACTTAATCAAATTTACCGTTACTTACCTATTGATACAGCTTTTTTTTCTTCATTAAAAATAGTATTTCTTAATCATTTTGAAAATTTAGAAACGCATATTGACGGTACTTTAATTAAGAGTGATAATTGGCAAGCACTAAATTCAATTTCTCCCAAATATCAAACTACCATTGATGCAATCTACATTGACCCCCCATTTAATACAGGAACTGATTTTGATTATAGAGATAAATTTCAAGACAGCACTTGGCTTGCATTAATGCAAAATAGATTGGATTTAGCGTATCCTTTTCTAAAAAAGAAAGGTTCGTTTTTTCTGCATTTAGATTATAATGCAAATTTCTATGGAAGGTTACTTGTGAATGGGTATTTCAAAAAATTAGTGAATGAAATTGTTTGGGGATATTACAAACCTGGTTCACCAGGTATGAAACAATTTAATCGTGTTCATCAAACAATTTTTTGGATGGCAAATGATGAATGGATTTTTAATGATACAAAAATTAAAATACCTTATCACGAAAGCACAGCAAATAAATATGAAAGTGAAGGTACTGGTTTTGCTGGTGATAAACCCGACTTTGCACAAGGCAAAATTCCTGAAGATTGGTGGATGGATATTCCTATTGTTCAACGAAACAGAACAGAGATTATGAGTTTTGATACTCAAAAGCCAGAGAAATTAATAAAACGTTTATTACTTGCTTCAACTCCTGAAAACGCTTTTGTTTTAGATTATCATTCAGGAAGTGCATCCACCGCTGCAACAGCTCATAAATTAAAAATGAATTGGATTACAATGGAAATGGGAAATCATTTTTATGAAAAAAATCTTCCAAGATTAAAAAGAGTTTTTGTTGGTGACTTATCGGGCATTTCAAAGCATGAAGATGTCAATTGGAAAGGCGGTGGTTTCTTCAAATACTACGAGTTGGAACAATACGAAGAATGTTTGGCAAGAGCATCTTACAATCCAAAAAAGTTAAACAAAGACGGCAGCATAAATGATTTGGAGCAGTTGGCATACTACACTTTTAGTAACAGCGAAAAACTATTAAGTGCAATGCTTATTGATGAAGAAAAAGAAGAAGTAAAAGTTCATTTTCAAACTCTGTATCCCGAAATGGATGAAGCAGCAATAGCCGAAACAATAAGTAATGTTAGTGGCAAACGCATCAAAACTTTAAGCAAAGAAAAAGTAGAGTTTGAGGATGGAAGCAAAATAGAATTTGCCAAAATGAATTATGACGATAAAGTTTTCCGCGACCATTATAAAGCCCTGCTTTGGTGGAAAAGCAAAGAGTAAACTATGAACAAAGAAATTTTATTAGAACAGTTTTGCAGGGATAAACCACTACCCGACAGTTACCGTTTCATCAATGTAGAACGGTTTGGTGAGAAAGTAAATCTTTTCCCGTATCAGCAACAGGCATTGCAAAGTGTAATGAACTGTTTGCATTGGTATTTCAAAGAAGGCAAAGAAAAATTTCTGGAGCATTACAAACACACATACGGCTACAGCGATGTAAGAGCGAAACTGCCATTGGTAAAAGACCCGAAGAACGACAAGGAAAGTTTCAGTTTGTTAGAAAAACATTTTGACATTACCAACGATACTCTTTCGTTTGAACAAATTTGTAATCGTGCAAGTTTTTGGATGGCAACAGGCAGCGGAAAAACTTTGGTGATGGTGAAGCTGATTGAAATTTTATTTCAACTAAGTCAACTAAGCGAAGAAGAAGGCGGCATACCCAAAAATGATATTCTTATTTTAGCCCCCAAGCCAAAGATTTTAGAGCAGATAAAAGAACAGGTAAACATCTTCAATCAAAAAAATGATTTGCAAATTGATTTGAGAGAACTGAAAGATTGGGAACAATACAAACGCAGCAAACCAAACTTGTATGGTGAAAACCGTATCACAGTTTTTTATTACAACTCATTCAACATAAAACACACAGGCATTGACACCGCCAACGAAACACTTTACAGCAACTACCTTCACGGCACTGACGACAACGGAATAAAATATGGTAGTTGGTATGTGTTGCTTGACGAGGCACACAAAGGAGTAACAGGTGATAGCATTAAACAAAGCATTTATACAGTGCTTGCTAAAAATGGTTTTCTATTCAACTTTTCTGCAACTTTTACTGATGCGATTGATAAAGCCACAACAGTTTTTAATTTCAATTTAGAAAAGTTTATCAATGCCGGTTATGGCAAACATTTGAAAGTAACTCAACAAGAGTTTAAATATTTTAATAAAAGGAAACAGGAAGAATATAGTGAAGATGATAGAAAAAACATTGTTCTGAAATCGCTGATAGCATTAGCGGTTGTAAAAAAAGCAAAAAAAGAAATTGATATTATCAAAAGCGGAATGTATCATAATCCGTTGATGATAACGATTGCCAACACCGTAAATACAGTGGATGCCGATTTAAAAATTTTCTTTCAGGCACTTGCTGAAATTGCTGCTGACAGAGATGTAAATATTTTAAGAGCTAAACAAGAATTGTTGGCTGAGTTAAGAGATGAAAAGTTCAGAGCATTTGAATTTCA
>CAISYK010000963.1 GCA_903889605.1 uncultured Bacteroidota bacterium | reverse complement strand
TGAAAAAGGGAAAAAAATTATTGGAGTACAGTTTAACGTTTCTGGCGGAAGTAAATATAATTTCTCTAACTCTAAAACATACGACAGCAGTTCTTTTAGGTGTCAAATTATTCCTAATTTCGGTTATTTCATCAGAGACAATTTTGCTGTTGGGGCAAATTTAAATTTTGGAATATCAAATTCCACCCAATCATTCGTAATTCCAACTCAAAACCCTCCTAAGCTCACAATTTTATATCATTCAAAGGGTTATGGTGCAGGTGTTTTCGCACGGTACTATAAAAAAATTACAGAGAATTTCTCACTTTTCTTAAATGCTGGCGCTTCCTATACTCACCAAACATTGATGTTGGAATATTTGACCCTTCCTGCTTCTGACCCTGATGTTGAAGAAGGACAAACAAACACTATTTCTGTTGGCATCTCCCCAGGTTTGGTATATTTTATTTCCCCTAAAATTGGAATTGAAACAACTTACAGCAGCATTTATTATAGTAATTCACATTCCAAAAACTTAACTGTTCCATACGATGTTAATGAGGATATGAATAGCTATGGCTTAAATTTAAATATTACTACTTTTTATTTAGGGGTACATTGTTACTTCTAAATAAAAAATTACAATAAATAATAGCATAGTTCGCATCATCAGTAAAAACTGACATTTACGCATTTCAAAATAGTCTGCACTTGGCCTTCATAAAGGATGTGCCGTTATACTTAATCGTTGATTCCCCAGTCACAACACCCAAACAAATTTTTTGTTTTGTTCGAAAAAATTAATTATCATTGCTGATATAATGTTTTTGGAATAGTAGAAAACATTAGTGATATGAATCTATATATGTATCCCGGCATATCTCAAATAATCCGAAATCAATATTTGTAAAACGACAAAAAAAAATACTGATAATTTTAGGATTTCCGTTTATTTAAAAAAATTAGTTATCGATTAGTTACCATCGTTTATCATTAAAATATAAAAACTAAAAATGAAAAACAAGAAAAATCCGCATTACATTTCCCGAATATTCGGAATGATGATAATGTACTTTTTTATTTCCTATAATGGTTTCAGCCAGGCTATTCCAAACAATGGTCAGTTTGACGATATTTCAGAACTTACAACACGTTATACTATTCCCTTTGTAATGCCTGACAGTACTGTATTAATGACGGATGTTTTTCTTCCTATTGTCCGCGACAACTTGATTGTGTCTGTGGATATTGATGGACCAGGAGGTTATCCTCCTGTGCCGGTAGAGCTGATAAAAATTGGGACCCAGCTTTTAATTTATGACTCTATTAATGGGCAGCCAAATCCTAATATATATCAGCTGCCGCTTATCTTTTCCCGCACTCCTTACGGCAAAGGAGACCAAACACAGCAGGGCGGATTATTAGGTTTATTGGGTTATGGTTATGCAATGCAGGATATGCGCGGACGATACACTTCTAAAGGCGTTTACCTGCCCCTTTACAGCGATGGATGGAGCAGGGATCCCTATCATCCTAACTATAAACACGTACTGGATGTTACCGCATTAAGTGACCCTAAAAACGGCAATAAGCACGAAGATGGATATAACAGCATACAATTCATTTTAAATAACCTTAACAAGGGTTTTGACCTAAACAATGACGGTGTTGTTGATACTATTGAAAATATGTTTAACGGCAGAATAGGCACTTTTGGGGCGTCAGCTTTGGGTTACAATCAATACCAGGAAGCTTTGGCGCACAAAATAGATCCTGCTCAGCCCGGACTAAAATGTCTATTACCAATAGTAGGTCCTGCCGAATTTTTTAAAAGTACAGGCTTTCATAACGGCGTTTTCAGAGACAGACTTGTTACGGGCTGGCTTAAAGGGCAGATATTTACCGGCACTGATGCATTAACCGAATTTCAGGACTCTGCGCAGGTTGCAAATGACAATGATGTACAAAATGAAATACATAGTTCTTTTGACTATGGTATGCCGAATAAATTTGTGGCCGCTAACAACACCATCGACCATTTTTCGTCATACCGTTATTTTGATTTAAACGGCAATTTAGGACCTGCGGGTTATTATCCGAATTCCAGCGGCCGTAAGGATATGGATGCCAGCAGAGCAATGGTAAATCAAAATGGGGAGGGCGATATTAATGGAACGAAAAGCCGTTATACTAATATGGAGGTGCCTATTTACAACCTCACCGGCTGGTGGGATATATTCATTGACGGACAAATTGAATCAAGAAATTATGCTGAGAAATATTTAAGCAATTCTTATGGAAATAAAAACCTTCAGAAAATCGTAATTGGCCCATGGGCGCATCAAACAGTTGGTTCGAGGGAAACCGGTGATATGGTTGGAGCAAATAAATATTATGCAAATGTGCTTGATGGTGTGGGCGCTGAAATATCCGGAGATTCTGTCATGTCAATATCAAAACTATTGAAATCTGATTTTGTTACATGGTTTCGTTATAACCTGAATTACAATACCAACCAATATATCGGCGATCCTAAATTTATGATCCCTGAAAGCCATAGATGGCAATCAATGGCAGGCGGACTCGCATATATAAGAGTACCTTCCAGTAATTTTAAAATGACATTTTACCAGTTCCTGAATTACATGAACGGGACCGATAGTTTGAAGAATTTGGAGTATCAATATGTTTTAGGGTCTGATACAATTAATGGCAACATCATTACTTCTACTGCAAATGTGCCTCCTACAGGTCAATCACAGATTTCCGGCCTTGATCCCATACATGTTGATCCGGCTCCGCATAAAGATTATACGCAGGTTCCAAATGTGCGTTATTATGTTGTCGGGCCTATAAACGATGGTGTTGCAGAAAATAATAATGTTGGAAATTATTGGGCCTCTGCGAACACTTTTCCTATTAGTGCAAATATTACAAAACAAAAAATGTATCTGCATAACAGCGGCGCACTCAATAATGCTGCACCAGCCGATGATGAAGGATTTAAAATATACGTGCATGATCCTGACAACCCTGTTCTTACTGCCGGCGGCGGTAATATGATTGAACAAATACCAAACAGTAATGATGTTACGCAAGGGCAGGTCGACTTGGCAAGCGCCAGATATGCGCCTTACACAATGGACCGCCAGGGAGTAGTTGCTTTTACCAGCGATCTGATTCAGGACTCTTTAAGCATAATCGGGTTCCCGGTTGCTACACTATATGCAAAATCGAATCCAACTGGTACAGGTACCGGCCTTACAGATACTGATTTTATGATTCGTGTATTAGACGTATATCCTGACGGCAGAGAATTATTTGTAGTTGAAGGAGCTGTGAATGCAAGGGCAAGACTTTACGCCAAAAATCTGGTTGAAAACCCAAGCATGGATGAAGATTATCCTTTTGCAAATGATCTTACCCCATTTACCAACATCAACATTAACGAGGTATACGAGTATAAGTTCAAGTGTTTCCCTATTGGATATACTTTTGGGAAAAATCACAAGGTTAAAATCTTAATCAGCAGCAGCAACTTTACGCGCTTCCAGGTAAATCCTAATATCCCTATTGCTGATGGAGAATTTTTCAGAAGAAAACCAGGCGACGGGCAAGGGACTAATAAAACTCCTGATGGAAATTTTATGATGCCGAGAGTTGCTGTACAGCGCATTGCATTTTCGCCTCAATACCCAACAAACATTGAGTTCCCTGTTTATCAGTCGAGTCCGGTTTCCGTTGCCGGCGAAAACAATCATATTCCGGAAATGGAAATGCTCGTTTTTCCTAATCCAGCGTCGGATGCAGTAACTATATATCTTTCTAAAAAATCAGAATATAAAGCAGCGTTGATGGACTTAACCGGCAAACGTATTATTGAATCAAAAAACTTTAATGATATGATAAAGATAAACGCCGAAGACATTCCTGCAGGGCTTTATTTTGTTGAGGTTACAGACAATAAAACAAATAAAAAAATTACCAGTAAATTGGTTATTACTAAGTAAAGCAGAAAAGTTAAAAAGTTTAAAGTTCTGTATGCAATAAAAGCAATTTAAATTTTAAGATCTTGCGGAGCAGATCTGTGATTAGCGCAAGTATTATGAAGTCAAGTTGTTTTGCTGATCAAATAGTATAATTATTAACCAAATAACTCAATAACCAAATGAGAAAAATTTACAGCATAATCTCTCTATTTTTAATTCTTTTTTCGGCAGCAAATATCTCCTATGCTCAGCAGCAAAAAATTTCCGGCAGGCTTACAGATAAAAACACGAAGCAGCCGCTTGCTTTTGCCAGTATTTTAGTTAAAGGGACAACAAATGGAGTTACTACGGATATTAATGGCCGCTATGAATTAACAATTGATTCATCTAGTAATAAGGAAACAATTATCCAGGTTTCATACGTGGGATACAGCATACAGGAAATAGCCGTAAAGAAAGGCGAATCCTCAATAAATATTGTTCTTGAACCTGCTGTTGTTTTTGGCAAAGAAATAGTTGTAACCGGCTCTCGAATAAGCGAAACTATCAGGGAATCCTCGGCATCTATTCAAAAAATGAATTCAAGGGAGATAAAAGAAGTTGCTTCAGGCGATTTTTATGAAGGGATGGGAAATCTAAAAGGTGTGGATATTAATCAGTCCAGCATGGGTTTTAAGGTTGTTAACATGAGGGGGTTTAACAGTACCGCTCCCGTTAGGATAGTACAGTTTATTGACGGAATTGATAACCAGGCTCCAGGCCTCAATTTCCCTGTCGGAAACCTTGTAGGTGCGAGCGATATTGACCTGCAGAGCGTTGAAATTATAACAGGCGCGGCTTCTGCATTATATGGACCTAATGCATTTCAGGGTGTGGTGAGTATGTCGACCAAAAACCCTTACGACTTTCCTGGAACAAGCGTTCAGCTTAAAGGAGGAACCAATAATCTTGCGGAAGGCCAGCTGAGATATGCTGAGTCGTTTGGAAAAAATAAGAAATGGGCAGTGAAAGCTACCGGGTCTTTCATACGTGCCGATGATTGGACGGCATCAGATCCCGTTGCCAATAACTACGGAGGTATTTCTACAACACAAGATCTCAGCGCTATTGTAAGAGGGCTCAAATACAGCAGCGATCCTGTTAAAGCTGAAACATTTACAAAGATTAACGACTGGCTTGACTTTAACCAGGAAGGTTTCAGGGGCTTGGGAAAAAAAACCATAAATGCACCCGGTTATATGGAATCAGCTTTATCTGATAATAAAACCAAAAGCCTTAAGGTTGGCGCAGAAGTTCATTATAAATTCAATGACAGTTTAAAACTATCCTATATTTATAAGTTTGGACAAGGTACTGCTGTTTACCAAGGTTCTAACCGCTACAGCATAAATAATATCCGCTTCCATCAGCATAAAATTGAGCTTACGGGCCGTCGTTTTTCTCTGAAAGCATATAAAACAATCGAAAATGCAGGAGACTCTTACGATATCGTTTTTACAGGAATAAATATCTCGAAAGCCGGTGTTCCTAATTATATTTCTAATTACCTGAGCAGCTACTTTACTTCTTTATCAGATTACACAAATACTTTCCAGAATGATTTACAAAGCTGGATGGTTGATTCAGCGGCCTCACAATCCAATAATTCAGCGAACACTGCGTGGTATAAGCCGGGTACAGCGGCATTTGATTCAGTGAAAAACAACAGTATAAAAGATCCGCATTTGTCATCGGGATCAAAATTTGTTGATCAATCTACTCTTACTCATTTTGAAGGGCAGTATAATTTCAACTTCTCTTTCGCAGATGTTATTGCCGGTGAATCTGTCAGGTTATACAATCCAAAATCTTACGGTACTATTTTCCGTGATACGCTTATCAATCCAGCAGATACATTGGCAGATGGGAAAGATAATCCAAATGGAGAATACCTAAATCTTTCAACCTATGAAATAGGCGGTTTTGTTCAGGCAAGCAAAAAAGTTTTCAGTAATGAGAATAATAAACTGACACTTACTGGGTCGATACGTCTGGATAAAAACAAGAATTACAATGCACAAAGCTCTCCAAGGATTTCTGCTGTTTATACTCACAAAGAGCATACTTTCAGGCTGTCGGCTCAGTCAGCTTTCCGAGCTCCTACACTGCAGAATCAGTTCCTGCTGCTTGATATTGGCCCGATAATATTAATGGGCAACCTCGAAGGTGCTGATAATCTCTATACTTTAGAGTCGGTGCAGGCTTTTAATAATCTTTATAATTCTACATATGCAATAGACGGGGCCATTCTGAAAACTACTGTTTTAAAGCCCATTCAGCCCGAACAGGTGAAAACAATAGAGCTTGGCTATAGGGGAATTATTACAAACAAAGTATATGCTGATGCTGCTGTTTATTATAGTGTTTATCATAATTTTATCGGTGAAACCCGTGTAGTAAGGCCAAAAGGAAACGCAGCCGCAGGACAGGAAAGCGGTCTGGATGCGATATTAGCAGGATCGTATCAATTATACCAAATACCTATTAATGCGAAGGAACAAGTGACCAGCTTCGGCGGTGTAATTGGACTTGCTTATTATCTTAAGCAAAATTATACCGTAACTTTAAATTATACCTATTCTGATTTAAATACCAGCAAATTAAGCGATGCAATTATTCCAGGATTCAACACGCCCAAGCACAAAATAAATGTTGGCCTTAAGGGAAGAAAAATTTATAAAGACCTTGGTTTTTCTGCCAATCTGCAGTGGGTAGATTCATATCAATGGCAGAGCACCTTTGGCGACGGCCTAATCCATAGTTACAGGATTGTAGATTTACAATTCAGCTATGAATTTCCGAAAATACATTCTTCTTTTCGTTTAGGGGCTTCCAATTTGCTTGATGAAAAGCGCAGAGAAGCATATGGTTCACCTACTATCGGCAGAATGATTTATACTTCATGGCTGTTTGAGATTTGATTTTTCGGCGGATATGCATTTTGAATTTGATTCTTGAAAAATATCTGCCGATTATGAATTGATGCAAAGGCTTACTATGCAAGGTGCAGGTTCGATAAATCCAATATTAATAATTGAGTTATCGCAGTTTCATTTGGGCGTTCCCTTTCTTAAAAAAGAAAGGTCGGGCTTTACACTTCAATCTTTTGCAAGAGCAAAAGGATTTCCGCTTCAATCCCTAACGCGGCATTGACAATGAAGAGTTATGAATTCGGTAATGATTTTTCATCAATATTATCTGCACTTTAAACTAAAACAGTAAAAATTTATTAATGATTTATTTGGCAGCTGCAAAAAGAGATTCAACAGCCTCCCAATTGAGAACGTTCCACCATGATGCAATATATTCTGCCCTGCGGTTTTGATTTTTTAAATAATAAGCATGTTCCCATACATCCAGTGTAATTATGGGAGTTCCTTTTACTACAATGCTGTCCAGCTTCATTACCGGATTATCCTGATTCGGTGTTGATGTGATAGCTAATTTGCCATTAGTGACAACTAACCAAGCCCAGCCCGACCCAAAAATTTTCATTGAAACATCTGTAAACTGTTTTTTAAATTCATCAAACGATCCAAACGAAGTATTGATAGCCTCAGCTAATTTACCTTTCGGCTGTCCGCCGGAATTGGGTTTCATTAATATCCAAAACAAGGAGTGATTGTAATGCCCACCAGCATTGTTTCGTATGGATGCAGGTAATTTCGCTGCTTTATCAAAAATATTTTCGAAAGAAAAGGATCCTCCAAGCAGGCTGGCATCAGCAGTTTCTAAGGCTTTATTCAAATTATTGACGTAAGCCTGATGGTGTTTGCTGTGATGAATTTCCATTGTTAATTTATCAATATGCGGCTCCAAAGCATCATAATTATAAGGCAAAATTGGAAGTGTGAATTTTTCGCCTTCAGGAATTGCGGATTCTTTATTAATCAGTGTTGGAGAAGCAAATGCATTGTTTACAATAGATGAGGAAACAATAGTGCCTATAGTAAGTACAGCAGATTTTTTCAAAAAACTTCTGCGTGAATTGTCGCTTTTCATTTTATGGATAAATTAAATGTTAACGCATTTGCTTGATTATAGAATGGTTTCCGTATTAATGATAATGAAGAAAAATCTTGCTGCTTATACTAACATTATTAACTTCTGCGCATAACGAGTTCAGTTGATATAGTCTGACGACGGTAAACCGTCTGCATTATTACCCAAGCATTTAATTGAAGCTGATCAGGACCTGACTTTTTTCTACAGCCATACCTTTCTTCACATTTATTTTTTTGATTATACCATCGGTTGTGGATTTGATAATGTTTTCCATTTTCATAGCTTCCAGAACTATTATCGCGTCGCCTTTTTTAATAACAGAACCTTCTGAAATGCAGACATCAATGACCAATCCAGGCATCGGAGCTTTTATTTCATTTACTTTATTGGCGTTCAAATTATCAAAACCTAAACTTTTCAGCAGCTCGTCAAATTTATTTTCTACTTTAAGCCGATAGTTATTACCTTTTACATTAACAAAAAAACTTTTTTCCGCAAAATCAACTTCAATCACTTCAACATTATATGATTTGAAATCTTTTATAACATGAAAGCTGCCTGGTTTTACTTCAATTATATCCCATGCAAAAGGCTTTCCGTCAATAGTTCCGCTTGCTGCATTATCAAACACTATTTTGTGCTCTTTTTTGTTGTTTACCTTTACTTTTAGCATATTGCAAATGTAAATTTTTTAATGCAAAAACTACTATGTTTCATGCTAAATTTAAAATCTGAGTCAATTTGTTTGCTGTAAATAATTAGAAATAATAGATTACAGAATTATTAAAATGACCGCAGGTAAGTATGAGGAAATTTTTATAATATACGGCCTTCGAAAAACAGAACTCAATAGAAATGGCTGATAAGTATTTTTATGTTATGTCTTCATAATTCGCAACTATTCGTAGTATATTTACAAAAGAATTATGGAAAAGCGATGGAGTATAAAATCATGTGCCGATGAAGCGATAGTAAATCAGTTAGCTTTTGATTTGAATATTGATAAGATATTGGCAAATATGCTGGCACAGCGCGGCATAACAAATTATGACGACGCGAAAAAGTTTTTCCGGCCTTCCTTGAGCGATCTGCATGACCCTTTTTTAATGAAGGATATGGATAAGGCTGTTATCCGGCTGGAAAAAGCCATAAAGAACAATGAAAAAATTTTAGTGTATGGTGATTATGATGTTGATGGAACAACAGCAGTTTCCCTTGTTTATTCATTTTTAAAAAAACTGCCTTTTATTAATTCTACCGAAAAGCAAACCAATGTTGTTTTGGATAAGGATAATTTATTGGTGGATTATTATATTCCAGATCGTTATTCCGAGGGTTATGGGATTTCTTTTAAAGGTATTGATTATGCAAAAGAAAATAATTTCACATTGATCATTGCCCTCGACTGCGGTATAAAAGCCAATGATAAAGTAGATTATGCAAATGAACGAAATATTGATTTTATAATTTGTGACCATCACCGGCCTGGTGAAACATTGCCAAAGGCTTCTGCTGTTTTAGACCCCAAGCGAAACGATTGTTCTTATCCGTTTACTGAACTTTGCGGATGCGGTATTGGGTTCAAATTAGTACAGGCGTATGCACAAAAAAACAATATTCCTTTTGATGAACTTACTGAATATCTTGATTTAGCAGCTATTTCCATTGCTTCAGATCTTGTTCCAATAACAGGGGAGAATCGTACGCTATGTTATTTTGGATTGGAACGAATAAACGCAATGCCCCGCAATGGAATAAAAGCAATTTTAGATTTAGCAAACATAAAAAAGAAAATTACAATTAATGAATTAGTGTTTACTATAGGTCCACGCATTAATGCAGCAGGCAGAATTCAGACAGGCAGAGATGCCGTGGCTCTGCTTATTTCGGATAATGAAGATCATGCAAAAACATCGGGAATAAATATAAATATCACTAACACCGAGCGCAGAGCACTTGATTTAACTATTACCCAGCATGCTTTAAGTATGATTGATGAAAATACGGAATTGATTGAACGTAAATCAACTGTATTATTTCATTCCGAATGGCATAAGGGCGTAATCGGGATTGTAGCATCACGGTTGATAGAAAAATATTACCGTCCTACAATAGTACTTACAGAATCAAATGGAAAAGCAACAGGCTCGGCACGTTCCGTAAAAGATTTTGATGTATATAACGCTATTGAAGCTTGCTCGGATTTGCTTGAACAATTCGGCGGGCATAAATATGCTGCAGGATTAACATTGAAACTGGAAAATGTTTCTGCTTTTCAGCAGCGTTTTGAAGAGATCGTAAGTGCAACAATTGAAGAGCATATGCTTGTTCCGGAAATTGAAATTGAGGCCGAATTAGAACTAAATGATATTACTCCAAAATTTTTTCGAATATTAAAACAGTTTGAACCTTTTGGCCCCGATAACATGTCGCCTGTATTTGTAACTAAAGGTTTAATGGATAAAGGATATGTTCGCATTGTTGGAAACAACCATTTAAAAATGGATTTACAAGCATGTCAAAATCCAAGGGAAAGTTTTTCCTCGATAGCATTTGCGCAGGCACAGCATTTTGATGATGTGCTGCAAAAAAAAATATTCAGTGCATGTTATGCTATTGAAGAAAACGAATACAATGGGAAAATTTCTCTTCAGCTGAATGTTAAGGATATTAAGATGGAATAAGCAGATTGCAATTACTATCATTAAAAGCGAACTATTTTGGAATGAAATCATTTTTATTTTTTCAAACCTCAGCCTCAGTGCATAATTCTTTTTATTTCCGGCAATATTTATCAGCGGCTCTTAACACGTAGGTGGATAAGCATCTAAAGTTTTAGTAAAAAAATATAATATCAGTAGAAAATAAATTTTAGTCCTGCATTTTCCATCGACTTTTTCTTGCCTTGGCCGCCATAGATGTGTTACTTTATTTTAGTACTTAATCAAATCCGTCAATGACAACGAAGCCGATGAAAGTAGGATGCCTGAAACATGACAAATTTATATTTACAAATTGAATGAGATTTAATAAAAAAGGCTCCGTAACAATACGGAGCCATTTTTATTAATATTATAATTTCTTATTTAGTTTGCTTTTGCAGAAGATTTGATAATAGCGTAAACCTTATTGGCAATGTCTTCGCTGTAAGCGGCTCCGGTTACAGAAAAATTATCTAATGGGCGTTGATCCAATATAGAATATACGGCTCCATCTTTTTCAACATAATATGCAAAATGTGCTTCCGGTGCGTATTTTGTGCCGTTTTCTTCATTTTTCATCTGCATGGAATATTCAAAACCGTTCGGCTCTTCCAATAATACTTTACCATTAATATACGATGAAGCATTATTAACTGTCAGGCTTTTATCGCTTTCCATACCTTCTTTAATGTTACTAACTGCAATTGAACTTACAGTGATCATATAAAAGTCGTTTATGCGGATATCAACGCCTCCATTACCATTTTTTTCCAATTTTACGTTTTTGGGTAATTTTAATGAAATGTTAATGAATGATGAAATAGGGTTAAGATTTTGTTCAACCCAATCAGCCTCATTAACAGCCATTGTAGGAGTTGCTGCAGCTGCTGTACTGGCTTCTGCTACTGCCGGATTTTCAGTTGTTGGAGATGGAGCACCGCAGGAAGCAAGAATAGCGACACTTGCCAATACCATAAAATAAGATGTTGTTTTCATGTTTAAATAGAGTTTCCTCAATAACCAACAAATCGAGATATAGCCTACCTTCGCGGAGTAAAAATCAAAAACAGATGCAAGGTAAAACAGGCAGAAATTCAGTAAAGTCGTATCGCAAGCGTGCATCAACACCAGCGTACGTTAGTCC
>CAISYK010000962.1 GCA_903889605.1 uncultured Bacteroidota bacterium | reverse complement strand
TCGTTGCGCTTTCCGCGGTATGGTGCCGGAGCCAAATAAGGAGCATCGCTTTCTAAAACCAGATGTTTGAGATCTATTGCTTCCACAACTTTATCCAAACCTGAATTTTTAAATGTTACTACACCTCCGATACCTAATTTAAAATTACCAGCTTTGGAATGCGGTTCCGAACCGCTTGGCAGGCCTGCTTCAATAACCTCTTCAGCTTGCTGCACATTTCCGCTGAAACAATGGAAAACTGCCTTAATATCAACATTCTTAAATTCATTAATTATTTCCATAACTTCGTTAAATGAATTACGTGCATGTATCACATACGGCAGATTGTATTCTTTTGCAATTTGTATTTGAGTCCGGAAAGCGTCCTGCTGCTGCTGTAAAAAAGTTTTGTCCCAATACAAATCAATACCTATTTCGCCGATAGCCGCAAATTTCCGTTTGCTGAGCCAATGTTTTATTATTTGTAATTCGTCTTTATAATCCGCATTTACCGAACATGGGTGCAGGCCCATCATCGCAAAACAATTTTCGGGAAATTGTTCCTCCAGTTGCAGCATTCCAGGAATGGATCCGCTGTCTATACCGGGTAGAAAATATCGTTTTACCCCGCTTTTTATAGCTTTTTCAATCAGCGCAGCTCTGTCTGCGTTAAATTCTTTTGAATAAAGATGGGAATGAGTATCAGTTAAAATCATTTCGTAATATTACAAAATTTGCTGCTGTTCTGTGGTATTTTATAATATTTTGTTCCCTTTTTGATTATCTTTTTTCTCATTTATTCGGGAATATAATACTATGTGAACTGTACAAATGTATAATACAAATCGGCTAGTTGTGATTTAGGTCTTCTCGTTTATAGTACCTATAAAATATTGCTAAGATCATTTTCAACCATGTTAAAATATGTTAAGGCTATAAGCGTTGAATGGAATAGCGTACTTTTGTATTTCCGATTTAGTTTTGATGAAAAAAAGCAATGTTAAAATAATAACTACAATGGCAAGTTTTGCCTTGATTGGTCTTATAGCTATTCAGTTATATTGGATAGATAATGCTGTTACATTGGGTAAACAAAGATTTGAACAAAATGTAAATGAAGCTTTAAACAATGTTGTTTCCCATATGGAAAAACAAATTGCCGCTTCTAAAATCCGAAAAAAGTTCAACTTTCACAAACAGGGTATTCGATGGTACGCTCCGGAAGACTCTTTGACCAGAAGAACAAAATTTATAAATGGTGCAAAATCAGATAAGAATGATTTTTCGCTGTCAAAAGATAAAATGAATGTAATAGTTTATGAAGAATATTCATCCGATTCCAATGGTGTTACAGTTAAAAAATCGCGTCATAAAAATTATATGAGTGATAGTGCATCATCAGAAATGGATGGGCTTACAGATATTGACGTACCTTCTTATATACACCAATTCAATTCCGGGGAATTGCGGAATAAATGGTTCTCGAAAAAGAAAAATATGGTAAACGATATTTTTGACGAATTGGTGAGTATCAATATTTATAATGATTACAATAATGTAATTGATACTTTACTTTTGGATTCAGTAATAAAAATGGAGCTCCTTGAAAAAGGTATTTCCACCAATTATGTTTTTGGTATTTTAGCTTCCAAAAACCCTCCAAAAGATATCAGCAGGCTTTCCGGCAGAGAAGCATTATTAACTGCCTCAAATTATAAAATAAACTTATCGCCCGACAATATTTTTATAAAACCTCAGTATTTGTCTGTTTATTTTCCTGAACAGCGCACTTATTTACTTAGTTCCATGGGGTTTATGCTTGCTGTTTCCGGCTCTTTCATGATAGTAGTAATACTTTCCTTTTATTATACAGTTTCAACAATCTTTAAACAGAAAAAACTTTCTGAAATTAAAAATGATTTTATCAGCAATATGACGCATGAATTTAAAACGCCTATCTCTACAATTTCGCTGGCTTGTGAAGTGTTAAATGACAAAACTTTCGAAAAATCACCGGAACGAGTAAGCAATTATGTGAAAATGATTGGTGATGAGAATAAACGATTGAGTTTATTGGTAGAAAATATTCTGCAGACTGCAATTCTGGACAAAGGTGAGTTGAAATTAAAAATCCAAAGCATTGATATCCATAATTTAATTGAGGAAACTATCGGCAATATTAAACTGCAGGTGGAAAATAAGGAAGGGGAAATTACCACTGAATTAAAAGCGTCAATTGCCGCGATAAATGCAGATAAAGTTCATATAACAAATATTATTTTTAATTTAATTGATAATGCTTTAAAATATTCAAGCGGGAAACCGAAAATTAAAATAAGTACGAGAAGTGATCAAGAGGGTATTTTTATTTCTATACAGGATCATGGAATAGGCATCAGCAAGGAAAATCAGAAACGTGTTTTTGAAACTATGTACCGTGTTCCAACCGGCAATATTCATAATGTGAAAGGTTTTGGACTGGGACTTAGTTATGTAAAAGCAGTGGTTGAAAAACATGGTGGTTCTATTAATGTTGACAGCGAGCTGGGTAAAGGAAGCACATTTACTGTATATTTGCCCTTTAATGTGGCATAATAATTTAGGAATGCAGAGTAGGGGGGAGTTAATAGAGTATACTGCCGATTAAGATTGCAAATAACGAGTTAGATTCGAATTTAAGAAATTGTATTTCAATGTCGTTTAGTTTAGAAAAATTAAATGCCAACTCACTTTCTCGACTCCGCTCGAAATGACTAGGTGCGATGTCAGTTCGAGCGGAGTCGATAACTGTGCGAAGGGAT
>CAISYK010000961.1 GCA_903889605.1 uncultured Bacteroidota bacterium | reverse complement strand
TGCTGAGAAAATGGGGTTTCAAATCCTTCCAAAATAAGCTGATTAGGACTAACGTACGCTGGTGTTGATGCACGCTTGCGATACGACTTTACTGAATTTCTGCCTGTTTTACCTTGCATCTGTTTTTGATTTTTACTCCGCTAAGGTAGGCTATATCTCGATTTGTTGGTTATTGAGGAAACTCTATATATATATGACATTTACGGAAGGCAAATAAAAAAGGAAGCCTGTAAATTAGGTCAGAGTTCAGAGCAGACCATTAATATTTGTGATTTAGGTAAAGGAATCTACACAATTAGACTTGCTGCAGAAGGAAAAAATCTGCATCAAAAATTTGTAAAAAATTAATTTCATGAAAAAACTGCTTGTCTTACAAATAGTATTTTTTTATTCTCTTTTCTCATCAAACATCTTTAGTCAGGAAAGATCTGTGCCTGTTGTTACTCCATGCCTAAAGCCATTTTATCATGGTGTTGCATCCGGTGATCCATTAACCGACAGGGTAATCCTTTGGACTCGAGTAACACCAGATAATAATCAAACCCTTCCAATTATTGTAACGTGGAAAATTGCTGCTGATTCTGGAATGTCCGTTATTATAAATAGCGGAACCGTTTTAACTGATGCAAATTCAGATTATACCGTTAAAATAGATGCAGACGGGTTATTACCTGATAAATTTTATTTTTATCAATTTGAAGCAAACAATTTTAAATCAGTAGTCGGACGAACTAAAACAGCACCGGTAGGCGACGCGGATAGTTTACGATTTGCTGTTGTATCCTGTGCTAATTATGAATCGGGCTATTTCAACGTTTATAGAAGTTTAAAACTCCGCAACGACTTTGACGCAGTCCTTGTTTTGGGCGATTATATTTACGAATACGAAACAGGAACATACGGCCCCAACCCTATTGCCGACAGGCAATGGATGCCCAGCAACGAAATTTTATCATTAGCTGATTACAGAGCGCGTTATTCAACCTATCACCTGGATAACGATTTAAGAAATTTACATCAGCAGTTTCCGTTTATTATTGTGTGGGACGATCATGAATTTGCTGATAACGCATGGATGAATGGAGCTTCAAATCATCAGCCAGGGGAAGGAAGCTGGACACAGAGAAAGGCAAATGCAAAAAAAGCTTTTTTTGAGTGGCTTCCCATACGCGTTACCGGCACTAATGATCCATATCAGGTATATCGAAACTTTAAATATGGTAATTTGGCCGAATTTATTGTGCTTGACACACGTATTCACGGCCGCGATGAACAAAGCGGAACATCAGGTCCTATTGTTGAATCTCCAACCCGCCAGATGTTAGGAACTGATCAATTAACCTGGTTAAAAAGCCGACTCAGTCAAAGTACTTCACGGTGGAAAATACTAATTCAGGAAGTAATGATGGCGCCTTTATTTGTGGCAGGCTTTGGCCTTAATGAGGATCAATGGGATGGATACCCTGCAGAAAGGGAAAGAGTTTATAGCCATATACTTTCCAATAATATTCAAAACATTGTTGTTTTAACCGGAGACATTCATACTTCATGGGCAAACGATCTGCCTACATCTACCTATAATAGTTCTAACGGATCTGGGTCGGTGGGTGTTGAATTTGTAACGCCAAGCGTAACTGCTCCTCCCGAATACTCTCCAACCGGATCGGCAACTTCAATTATGGCTGCA
>CAISYK010000960.1 GCA_903889605.1 uncultured Bacteroidota bacterium | reverse complement strand
TCGTAACACCCATTGGTCGTGGCACCCAGCAAACGTAATACTTTTTTATGAAACTAAAATTGTTTCGCTAAAATATTTTGTCAACCGGTTGTAACATCCATTGGTCGTGGCACCCAGTAAACGTAATACTTTTTTATGAAACTAAAATTGTTCCGCTAAAATATTTTGTCAACCGGTCGTAACACCCATTGGTCGTGGTACCCAGTAAACGTAATGCTTTTTTATGAAACTAAAATTGTTCCGCTAAAATATTTTGTCCACTGGTCGTAATACCTACCGGTCGTCCCGCATTGTGTCCTATTGTTTAATGAAAGGTCTCCCGGTAAAAATTTTTAAAAAGTCCACGAAATACTGTCTGCCAGCCAATTTGTGAAAGAACTCATTAGTCGAAAAATAGTGTTCGTAAAATAAACAACAGTCGTATTGTATAATTATCGGCTGGTTTTCTCTTTCAGGTGGACTCTGGCTAATAGTCGAAGGAGGGTTTCCCAATATGCTCTTTCGTTACGTAGTTTATTTAGTACAATTTGGTCATTTGCTATTATGTTTTCAAGCCTATACTGGTATTGTGATGAAAAATGTTCTACTGAAAGTGAATTGTTTTGCATAAGAATTTCACAAAGTTCAAATAGCCCGAGATAGCTGTCAATTTTAGCCCACTCATCGGGGTCATCAGGTATTGGATTATTTGTCCATACTCCGCCATTTCTTAATTTAAAATGAACTTCATTGTGCGTGGCAAACATTTTTCTCAATTCTATCAAAAAATTACCTTGCTCTATTTTTTTAGCTTGTTTTATACTGTGAATTGCAATAAAAATGGAAAGTATACCAAAAGGTAAACCGACTATTGTAACCAAGTTTGCAATTATTTGAATGTTCTCCATAAGATAAAAAATTATAACATGGTGGGCGAAGCCCACCATGTTTGTTAATGATTATTGTATAACAATTTTTTTAATATCAACCGTATTACCTTGTCCATCAATTGTGGAAACAAAATACAGTCCGTTACCAGTCCAAGTTGATAAAGCAACATACGATGTTTGCTGATTGATTAGAGTGGTAAAAACCACTTGTCCTAAATTATTTGTGATTTTCAAAGTGTAACCACTCATTGAAGTAAAATTACCATAGTTTATTGTTATATGGTCGTTTGCTGGGTTAGGGAATACCTTAATAGTATTTACATTGTTTGGCGGATTTATTCCTGTTAAAACTGCATTGATAACTAATGTGTCAGTTACAGTTACAATACAAGTGTCTGCAATATTTATCATTGCAATATTAGAAGTGTCCTTACAAGTGCCTGATGTAGCAATTATTCTAAAAGGTTGCAAATGATTGGAAAGTTGAACATTATTTACTGTTAGCGCATTAGATGTTACACCCGAGTAGTTTGAGTTTGCTGGCACATTTATCCAACCAAAATTATTTGGATTTGATTGCCATTGATAAGTTGCGGAACTATTTGTTGTTGCGGTAAATTGTGCATTGGCGCCTATGATTGCAGTATGGTTTGTTGGTTGTGCGTTAAAGGAAAGATTACAGTTTTGATATACTGTTGTTATTTCATTTGCTGTTAAAGCTCTGTTCCATATTCCTAAATCATCAAGTTTTCCATTTGCGTACCAATAACCATTAAATGTCACCCATGCACCTATATGTACATTGGTTATTATGGGTCTGTTTAAAACAACAGAAGATTGATTTTGAAGTGACCCATTAATATATAATTTTGAAGAATTATTAGAATAGTCATAAGTTATTACAACATTATACCAAGTATTAATTACTGGATTACCTAACCCATTTATACTCATGGTTGCGGCACTACCATCGACTCCATTGTTACCCCAAAATTTCTGAGTAGTTTGACCATCGTATCCCATTCCATATAATAAACTACTGGCAGCATCCGAAACACATAATATTGCAGTAATTGCTGATAAGGAATTTAAATTGCACCATCCAGAAAGTGTTAAACCACTTATGTTATTAGTGTTTAACGGGGTGGTAAGTGGAGCATCAATGTAATTTGAGGTTCCATTAAAACTATAGGCAGTATTCGTATTACCAAATCTATCAGTTGATAGTGTTGCTCCTGTAACCGTTCCATTATTTGAGTTTCCGCTTTCATCATTCGCATTTCCATTAAACCCCCACCATCCAACAAGTCCATTTGTCGGGACATAAGAGGGCACTTGCGCCATTGCACTAATTGAGATTACTATGGCAACCATAGTTAAGAGTAAGTTTTTTGTTTTCATTTTTTTAAGATTAAGGGTTAATTTATAAAATCAAAATTACTGAAATATTTCAATAGTGTGTAATAAAAACACCGAATATGTGAAATAAAACAAACGTAAGTATTAAGAATCGAGGCCGTCTTTATCCCAACTTTGAAATATGATTATTCATATTGGCAATAAAATAAAGAGTATTGTAAGTAAAAAGGGAATGACTGTTAGTGAATTCAGTCGAAGGATTCATAAATCGAGAGAAAATGTTTACAGTATTTTTAAACGGAAAACTATTGATACTGGATTGTTAACAACAATATCAAAGGTTTTGGAATATGACTTCTTTCAATACTACACTTCGTTATCTTCCGAATTTCAGAAACTGAAAGATGAGAATCAAACATTAAAAGAAATGGTTAAATTCTTTCAGTCTAAGAAAAAATAATTCAATTAAGGTCAAAAATGTTTGTGTTACGTTCTATGCACAATGAAAAGTCTTCCGGTAAAAAAAATTAAAAAGTCTCAGAAAGACTGTCTGCCTGCAAATTTATTAAAGAACGATGAACTTTAAAGTTTCCAAAAAAGTTTGTCGGTGCGATGAAAGACGGTCTGCCGAAGACTTTATTTTCTCGCGTAAAATTTCCCTCTTGTATTGCCCACAACGAGCGGCTAGTTGGCTTTGCGGGTTTACGAAGAAGTATTTGTCCGCAAGGATAAATGCTTATTTGAAAATTTGCTGCTCAAATGTACTAAAATGCCCGCATTGCAACTAGCCAATGTTGGTGGCTGTACAATTTTCTTTCTCGCCTGTACTGCGCTTCAGTCAAGTTTCACAACAGACCAAACGCCTCAGTCATAACACACAGTATTCAGGCTTGTCAGTGGTCGTTCTGCGCAAAGGTCTTAATACACGCCGGTTTACCAATTCTCAATTCTGTCATCCAAGGGTCAAACCCACAGGTCGGCAAAATAAAATTTTAAGTCTCGGTCGTAATGCTTGTTATTCTTGGTTTCTAGCAGTTGTAATGAGTCTAGGTCAATATATACAATGGTTTAAAATATTGGTCAAAGATATTTTCACATTCAAAAAATGTTTGTGTTCGTTTCTGTACAAGTTGAAAAGTCTCTCGGCAAATATTTTAAAAGTCCGCGAAAGACTGTCTTACCGTGATGTTGCGAAAGAACGATAAATTTTGAAATTATTAAAATGTTTGTCTGGTTGATGAAAGACAGTCTTTCAAGGACTTTATTTTCTGCGTAAAATTTTCCGCTTGTATTGCCACCAACGATTAGCTAAATGTTGTAGCCGACTTCGTAAACAAAATTATGAAATTACAAGTGGCAAAAACCAAATAAAAAATAATTTTCTTCCGCTGTGAAATGTTTTTGCCACGACCTATTTTCATTGCGAACTTAAATGATGAAGCTTACTATAAACGGCTATAACATTTAGGTGATGTTGGGCGTAGGCTTTTCTTTAAGTCAAATTATAATTCGAATCGTTACGTTTTAAATACAACTGTCTAAAAGTCCTATAAACACAGGTCATTATACCCAGTTAGCGAAAATATAACGGTCGCGTTTAAAAATATGTTATTTAAAAGTTAAAACAAAGTTGTCTAAAAGTCCGGTAAACATTGGTCGTTATAAACAGTTTGTAAAAACACAACGATCGTGTTTTAAAAATATTTTATTCTAAAGTCAAAACAAATTGTCTGAAAATTCAATAAACAATGGTCGTTATACACAGTTCGTTGTAAAAACACAACGGTCGTGTTTTAAAAATATTTTATTCTAAAGTTAAAACAAAATTGTCTGAAAATTCACGTTATACCCAGTTCGTAAAAACATAACGGTCGTGTTTTTAAAAATATTTTATTTAAAAGTTAAAACAAAATTGTCTGAAAGTTCACTAAACACTGGTCGTTATACCCAGTTCGTAAAAACACAACGGTCGTGTTTTAAAAATATTTTATTCAAAAGTTAAAACAAAATTGTCCTAAAATTCAGTAAACACAGGTCGTTTTAGCCCGTACAGACACAACGGTCGTATTTTAATTTTTTTTTTAAAGTTAAAACAAAGCTGTCTAAAGGAACATAAACAAAGGTTGTTATAGACGTAAAAGTAATTTAGGCAACTTGTTTGATAACTGTGGATGGACAAACAATAATTAGTCGATTAAAATTGATTCCAAAATTCATCGCTTTGCTGATCCATGTCGAGGTTGTCATTGTAATGTGACCAATCTGTTTCAAATTCTTCGTCTGAAGAAAAATATGTTTTGTTCTTAAATGATTTCCATTTGCCACTAGTATATTTTATTCCATATTTTAATTCCAAACTATTAACGTTATTTATATAATCAAACTCTGACTGAGTAGTATCAAAGTCAATGTTTAGAGTGTCAATAGGTAAATTAAAGAATAATCTATTAACTATATAATAGGCATATAATGATTTTTCTTTTGCCAAAACAAACCATCTTTTGAATCCTAAATTTTCGCTATTTTGCCCCGTAAGTAAATCAATTAAATAAGGTGGTGCTAGTTGACCCAACGCTTCGCATTTAGCCCAATGGATTTTGTGAGATTGAATTTTATAAGTATTAATAATTCCACCATATTTGCGGAAAGGTATCATTTCGGTCATTTTTTCATTGTCAAAACATGCGCAGTTATATTTGTTGAAAGTATCTGTACTATCATAAAAATAATAATCACCATCTTTGACCATAGAAAGAGCCTCATGCGTTTTGGCTAGTATTTGTTTGTTTGATTTATCAATGAAATTCCATCTCAGGTCTGAGTAATATTCACTTTTATTTTGTTTTTGTTTTCTGCAATTTGCTATAGCAACAGCTGCCAGCCCTTCACTAAAAGACCTTGCATCGTCATAAATAGCCGGAATGACAAAGCTCCCAGTTAAATCTATAAATCCAAATAATCCATTTACTTTCACTTTAGCAATGCCGTTAACGAAAGAACTTGCGTAATCAAACTTACCTTCAAAAATAGGTTTATCAAATTCATGTTTATTAAATGATGCAATTGACACAAATTTCCACTTTTCATCAATTTGTTTTATCGCTATTAATCCATCACCTGGAAGTGATAAGTCTTCGATAAAGGAGAGTTGTAATTTTTCTTGAACAACATTTATTACAACTAGAATTTGATTTGAATAATTCCAAAAACTCCACTTTAGTTCTGAATTAAACTTTATTAATGCATTTTTGGCTCTCAAAAAATCTACACTAATAGTAATATTATCAGCGATTCTATAATTCTTTATAAAAAAACAATTACAAGGTGTTACAAGTTCCAATGCAATTCTAATTATTTCGTTGTGCGGAAGATTGTTTAAAACGGACTCGCAATTCTTATCAATAATATCCCATTTTTCATTTTCATATACAAATGCATTTCCGTCGTAAAAAGACTTAGCGAAGCGATAAGTAAGTTTATTAATTACTTTCCCTTTTTCGTCCGTGTAATTAAAACGAAATGAGGAGTTTTCATTCAGCTTGATTCTAAGTGTCGGATTTGCCATCATTGGGTTAATTATTTTTACTTTATTTCATTTTGATGTCCATAACCCAATAAGTCCATATGTATTGATGTTGATCTATACTTTCCTGTTCTCATACTTTCTATAAAATTTTCTTTGGAAATGGCGAACCCGTTAGAAATGTAGTGAAAATGTGCTTGACCGTTTTTGTGATTTTCTTTTCCGCCAATGCTATTATATGTTAAAAAAAAGCAATGCCAAATATCTTCTCTCTCGAAGAAATGGGAAACAATTACCTTCCGTTGTTCAATTATGCTCTTGAGCTCTCCATCAGTCAAATCGGTTTCACCAACTTTTTCGATTGTGCCGTCTTTTTTAAGATGAAATAACTTTGGCAACTTTTTCCCTTCCAAGCCGTTCGGTAGATTTTCAAAAAGATACTTGCTATATAAATATCCAAAGTCGCTATAAGATTTAAAGATTAGCGACATAAGTATGTCAGGATTTAATGTCAACCCTTTTAGAAGGCTCACTTGGTCTTTCTTACGAGTAGTGTTTAATAGTTGCAAAAAATTCTTGTGAACCTCTATTTTTTCAAATTTTTCAAAAAATCCCACTAAAGTCTCCTCAGCCTTTTTTATGAAGAACTTATCATCCAACTGTGCTGTTAGAAAGGGGTTTTTTGCAGATAGCATGTCACGGAATGTGATTGATCTTTTTTCAAGCACATAAGATTTATAGTAGTCAATAGGATTTACTTTTTCAACTTTATCAGTCGAAAAAAGTCTTATGAAGCCTCTTCCATTTTCGTCAAATATTTTTTCAGTATTCATCTCATTAAAATTACCGCAAACTTGTTTATACAAACTGTTTTTTCAAGGCAAAATTAAGTAAAATCTTCCATTTTTTGTTGACTTTTCCCAGTTTTTGATTTTAAGATCCGTACTTTAATTTTTCGTTTTCCTTCGGTAGAAATTTTAAAAGTTTTTAATGAAAAGTCGAAATGCTACTTCAAAAAATAAAGTGCTATTTGCCTAAGCTTACGCCCAACGAGCGGCTAAGCGAAAGTGGCCGCCTTCGTGAGCGAAATTAATCAATTACAAGTGGCAAAAACAAAATAAAAAATAAAT
>CAISYK010000959.1 GCA_903889605.1 uncultured Bacteroidota bacterium | reverse complement strand
CCTTTAGCGGCAGGCTTATTAATTAAAAATTGATACGCCAGTGCCATAAGGGCAATGTTACCTATTAATACCATTATTGCAGTATTATAAGATTTAACAATGCCGTATTGCCAGGTACCAAGTGAAATTATACATGCGCATAAAATCCAGGCAACAGTCCACCATCGAATTTGTTTTTCATTGAAAAAATCAAATAAAGTCGGGAAACCGGCAATACTGTAATCATCCTTATAAATTAAGGACAGAAGCCAGAAATGCGGAATTTGCCATATAAAAACAAACACAGCAATATACACCGCTTCGGGAGCCATGAAACTACCGCCTGCGCCTGCATACCCTATCAGCACAGGAATAGCACCTGTTATAGAGCCAGGTATAACGGCGAACGGCGTTTTGCGTTTCAAAAGTGTATAAACACCTATATACCATAAAAGGTTAAAAATACCAAGAAGTACGCAAACATAAGAAACAGGAATCAATACCAACACTCCTGCCGCCGACATTAGTAATGCAATGATTAAAGCATTTTTTTTGCTTATTGCTCCCGATGGGAGCGGCCTGCTGCCGGTTCGGGTCATCAAAGAATCGTATTTAAGTTCAATAACCTGGTTTAATACCGATGCGGCACCTGCAAGCAAAAATACCCCAAGGCACGACAAAAAAAGATTCATATCCGCTTTACCGTGATAAACCGTGTAGCCTGCATAAGTAAGAAAAGCGACTGGAAGTATTATCGAGAACTTAATTAACTGAAGGAAAAGCCTAATTTTTTTTCTCACTTTTTGTCTTAAAATATTTGATGATTTCATTTATATCTTTATCGCTGATTACACCCTGGTATGGTTTCATTAACCCGCTTTTATAGCCTTTTACAATTTGAGCGTTGGGTGAAAGAATAGAATTTCTGATATAGGAAGAATCAACCTTAATTATTTCTTCCTTTCCATCCACTAAAACTGTTCTTTCATGGCCATAGAAATTCACAAATGAAGGCCCGATTAATTCCGAACCATCCTGTGAATGACAGCCAAGACAACGATTTTTGTCCATTAAAACTAATCCTTTCGGAATGGAATTTAAATCTGTAACAGGCAATTTAGCAAGCCAATTAGCATATTCTTTTTCCTCAACTACTTTAATAATTCCTATCATATAGGAATGCCTTAACCCGCAGAATTCAGCACAGAAAATATCAAAGCAGCCCACTTGTTGCGGAATAAACCATAAGTGCGTTGTTTGGCCTGGAACCACATCTTCTTTAATCCTGAATGCCGGCACATAAAAACTATGTGTTACATCGGGAGAAGTCATACTAAGATTAACTGCCTTTCCCAAAGGAACAACAAGTGTATCCTTTTTGATTTTGCCATTGCCGTGATCAAAAGTCCAGTACCACATTTTGCCGGTTACATTAATCACCATGGCGTCTTTAGGAGGAGTTCTCTCAGTAATGAAATTAACATAACCATAATAGAACATTAACAATACCAGTACAGTTGGAACAGCTATCCAGGCAACCTCAAGGATCATTTTATCCTCAAACTGGACTGCCTTTGGATGCCTTTTTTTATTGAATTTTACGGCAAAAGCTATCATCGTTGCCGTTAATCCTATTAAAAAAATAAATGAAATTCCCAGTATAATTAGAAAGGTTAGATCAACACCATTCGTAAAATTTGAAGCTCCTGAAAACATATTTTGCTTGTTAAAATTTTATTATTCTTATAAAAATTATTTAATTGGTCCTGTGAAAGCATATCCCCTATTTTTCTCAACCTGAGCTTCATTTTATGGAGCAAATGCAATCACCTATATTATGTTATTGCAGTTCCATCATCTGAACTT
>CAISYK010000958.1 GCA_903889605.1 uncultured Bacteroidota bacterium | reverse complement strand
TATCTCTTTTTCTTTGTTGGATTTCATCTTCTGCCAGAAGGACTTCTTCAGTAGGGAAATGCAGTTCATTAATTTTACCTTTTTCAATGATAACAGGCTTTTTATTATTCTGAATAAATTCCTTAATCAATTTTACAGTTTGGGGAACTGCTTCCAAATTGAGCGTATGGCCAGCACCCGAAATAACTTCGAATTTACTTCCCGGGATCGAATCGCCGACTGCTTTTCCCATGTGAACCGGCAGCAAGGCGTCCTTTTCCCCATGAATTACCATTGTTGAGTTTATTATTGCTTTAAGCTTTTCGCGGTAATCGCCGCGGTTATAGGTAGCATCCATTAATTTGTTTAGAGCACCGGCATCAGTATTCACAGATTGTCTGGAAGATTTAAGAATATTAATTGGAATTAATGGATGCTCAAAATACGCCTCACTTAATACTGTAGGAAGCATTACATCAAGCATAAGAGAGTATCCGCCGGTTTCTAATGCCCTCTGCCATGCCAAAGATATTGCTTCAAAATAAGATGTTTTATGAGCAAACGAGGAGAGCAAAAACAATTTATTTACTTTTTCAGGATGGTTTAGTGCAATGTGCTGAGCAACCAAGCTTCCATAAGATAAGCCGGCTACGTGGATTTTGTCTATCTGCAAATAATTTATTAACCCGAAAATGTCGGCAGCGTGCTGATCGAAGCTGCGTTCATTGCCCTTGCTGTCAGACTGTCCCTGAAAAATAAAATCACATAAAATAATTTTATAATCATTTGTAAAAAAAGGAACCATTATCATCCAGGCGGATGTAGATTGTGATAATCCATTAAGAAAAATTATACTTTTTTTTGAATCTTGTTTACCATGTACTTCATAATAGAGATTCAGATTGTCAGCAGTTTTATAATACATATATTTTAAGAATTTATTTGTTTGTCAATATAAATGTTGCGAATAACTAATGTTTACGAAATTACAAAATTGTGTTTGTTAAATTGCTTACTGATTAATTTCTCCCTGTTTCAAAATCCCTTTAATCTTAAGAAATGAAAAACAGATAACGCTCGAAATAAATAAAACTGAAATAAAGCAAAGGCCTAAATAGAGCGGAGATGAAATGGTTTTATAAATCTCAGTTGCTGTATTTCCAATAATTACCCATTGAATTACATAGATAATGGTAATGTTTTTTCCGAGCCATTTTATGTATCTGAATAGAATTGAAGTTCGGAGTGTTTTTTCGATTTCATTGATAAAAAAACTGTAGAAAGAAAGGAAGGACACTACCCATAAAAAGAAAACTAAGCCATGGTGATAATATTTTTGGGATTCTGATGGATATAGAGGTGATTCTGGTAAGATTGAAGATGAAATTGACATGCCGAATTCAATGGTAAATATCAAAAACAAAAGAAATAAAATGCCGATTACAATTTTAGATTTTATGGAGCTTAAAAAATTTAAATCATAATGCTGTTTAATTTTATAAAATGCAATACCTGCTAATGGGTACGATAACCAAGGGAATAACGGGAAATAAGACCATGGCGACGCACCATAAAATGGTGAAAGTAAATATTTTAAAATGGGTTGTTCTGGTAAATAATATAAAAGATACTTACCCAAAAATGCAGAAATAATAATTAAAATGAAGACTGCAGCAAGGCTTTTGTCCAAAACTTTTTTTAATAATGCAATTATAATTACACTGATACCAGCAAGCGGTAATATATCAATACCAAAAATATAAGGCCAAATATTTATGTCAAAAATTCCTTTGTTAACTGAAATTATTAGATTTAAATTTAATGCAATATTTAAAAGCAGACCCAATAAAATAATTTTGAATCCTCTTATTACTAATTGAATTGCAGATTTTTTGGATTGTGCGATAAAATATCC
>CAISYK010000957.1 GCA_903889605.1 uncultured Bacteroidota bacterium | reverse complement strand
TCTAAAAGGTATTTTCAATAAATATTCAAAAATAGTTTCAATAATTATATACATGCAGCACCGTTTCTTTTGGCTTATCGTCAAACAGTAAGGCCGCACCAATGCGAATGCTGAAACGTTTAAATTCATCTGCCGGATTATACATCATATTAAATGCTATTGCGGGCGAAATACGTCCCGGAAACCCTTTGTATTGAGGAAATTTGTAACTAGCTTCAATTGTTCCGCATAATCGGGAGTTCTCCTCATACGGATTTTTACGATACCAATAGTCAATATCCAAAGGATTTACGGCAAGATAAAGGTTATGATTATCATTAGGATAAAAGCCTATTCCTTCAGGTATCAATAAAGTCAAAAAAGACAAACAAAATATTCCTTCTTTAATTTTTTTTCCTCCTTTTGAAATTATTTGTCCGGCAAAATAAGGACTTGCATCAGCATGAATATAAACACCGCCTCCGGCTTTATAACCCAATTCTGCCTTATAATTTATACAAGCATCATCTGTAATAAACACGCGGAGTGCAAAGCCTGCAGATGTTTGATAATTGTTTTGCTGTTGAAGAAAGTCTATAAATGGTCCGCAATCAGCCATTTGAGATTTAGCCAAAGAGCTGCTAAAGAAAAAACAGAATACGTATAAAAATTTGTTGAACATACTCTTATTCCTTACATGAATTTAATTTCTTTCAAATCAAATTCATTTATATCACCTGATTTTACTTGAACCTGCAGCTTCCCCAAAATAGATACCCCAATTATTTTACATTCAAAAAGCTGATTATCTGAATTATAATAATGCCATTCATCTAATTGATATAGGCGCTGTAAATAAGCATTATCAATACCTTCTGCTTTACCTCCTTTTAATTGCAGATACCCTGCTTCAATAAATTCACATAACTTTGAAATTACCAGCATCAAATCAAATTCAGTATTTGTTATTAATTTAAGTGATACTGCGTTTATGTCATTATTAAATGCTGTCTGATTAATATTTATTCCAATACCTATTACAGCATTTTGGATATGGTTTTCACGCAGTGTATTCTCAATTAAGATACCTGCAATTTTCTTTTTGCCGACATAAATATCATTCGGCCATTTTATCTTAACCTCCTTCGTTTTGTCTGAGGAATCCAACAATTCTGCCATTAAGTCAGCCACAGCTAATGAGATGATTTTATTCAATAAAAACTGTCTGTCTGCCTGCAAAAATGCCGGATACAAAATGAAGCTGGAAGCCACGTTTTTATTGGGTTCGCTATCCCATGTATTACCCCTTTGTCCGCGGCCATTTTGCTGATCTAAGGTATATATTAATGTCCCTTCGGCAGGTTTAATTCGGCTCAGTAATTCACTGGCATAACTGTTGGTAGAGTCTATTGACTTTAAGTGAATACAGTTTTGCCCGACAAATAATGTTTTCATTGAGAGTAAATGCAAAGATTTGACTATTTTTGTGCGTATCACACAAAAACTTTGTGTAAAGAACGAAATAAAACCGAGAATTTCAATTAATGGCTATAAAGAAAAGTATTTCTACAAAATCAACCCCTGTATCTGAAGGGAAAACATCCGCAAAAAAAACGGCAGTAAAAAAATCTCCAGCGAAGAAAGCTGCTGCTCCAAAGAAAATTGCCGCAGCAAAAAAAACAGTAACCGTAAAAAAAACATCTGCTCCTAAAAAAGCGGTGATAGTGAAAAAATCCGCTGTTCCGAAAAAAACCGCCGTAAAAAAAGTTACAGGGAAAAGTATTTCAAAACAACCTGCAAAACTTCTGAACACAAAAGATACAAAGGGCGGAAAGGCGAAGCCGCTGATTAAAAAAAATGCTGTTCAGCTTCTTGTTGACGCTGCCATTGAAGGGGTTTTAGAAGTAAAGGGAAAAAACATTTCCGTACTTGATTTAAAGAACATCCATAATCGTGTATGCGATTATTATATAATATGCCAGGCCGATTCAAGCACGCAAGTGAATGCTATTGCAGGGTCAGTAGAAGAAATGGTAAAAAAACGAATTGGTGAAAGACCATACCATACTGAAGGATTTCAAAATTCAGAATGGATTTTGGTCGATTACGTGACTGTTGTAGTGCACGTTTTCCAATCACAAATTCGTGAGTTTTATAACCTCGAAGCTTTGTGGGCTGATGCTGAAATAACAAAAATTGCTTTTGATTAAATTATTAACCTTTGAATTTCTAATAAAGGCGAATTACGAATGATGACAACTGTTTTCGAAATTATACAAAATCGTAATTCAAAATTAAAATAAACAACTCACATACCGCCCTGACTCCTTTTGTTAGTGCTAACGAACAATACCAATGAGCGAACAAACTGAAGATAATAAACCCGAAGATAAAAATTCTTCTTTGAAGAGTAAATTTCCGAAAAAACCTATTTTGCCGAAAAACCCTTTCAATTTTTACTGGATTTACGGTATAATAGCTGTTGCACTGATTGCTATGCAGCTGATGAATTTCAGCACTCCCTTAAAAGAAGTTAAATCTTCCGATTTTTTTGAGACTATGCTGAAAGAGCATCATGTAGCGCGCGTGGTTGTTATTCCCAATCAGCAAATTGCTGAAATTTATATCAACCGCGCTAATTTAGTACTTCCTCAATATGTGAAAGACGGACTTGATAAACACCCAACCGGTCCGCATTATAAAATGAAAATTTTATCGGTTGAAAGTTTTAAAGCCGATTTAAATGAAGCCCAAAAAGAATTCAGTCCTGAGGAAAAAGTTTACCCTGAAAGTGATCAGCGAACTTCCTGGACAGATCAGCTTGGCTGGATACTTCCGATAGTTTTAATGGTTGTTATATGGATTATTATCATGCGCAGAATGGGCGGCGGCGGTGGCGGCGGACAAATTTTCAATATTGGAAAATCGAAAGCCACACTTTTTGATAAAGACTCAAATGTAAACATCAATTTTAATGATGTTGCGGGGTTAGAAGGTGCTAAAATGGAGATAAAAGAAATTGTTGACTTTCTTAAAAACCCTACAAAATATACAACTTTAGGTGCTAAAATCCCTAAAGGTGCGCTTCTGGTGGGACCTCCGGGTACAGGGAAAACACTTTTAGCAAAAGCCGTTGCCGGTGAAGCTAAGGTTCCGTTTTTTTCACTTTCAGGTTCTGATTTCGTAGAAATGTTTGTAGGAGTCGGTGCGTCACGTGTACGCGATTTATTCCGCCAGGCAAAAGAAAAAGCACCATGTATCATTTTTATTGATGAAATTGATGCGATAGGCCGTGCGCGAGGAAAAAACCCAGCACAAGGCGCAAACGACGAACGGGAAAATACGCTGAATCAGTTATTAACTGAAATGGACGGGTTTGGCACCAACAGCGGTGTAATAATACTTGCGGCAACAAATCGTGCAGATATATTAGACCGTGCATTGATGCGTGCCGGCCGCTTTGACAGACAGATTTATGTGGATATGCC
>CAISYK010000956.1 GCA_903889605.1 uncultured Bacteroidota bacterium | reverse complement strand
AATTTTTAATACTATATTCAATCTTAAAATCTTATCTGTACAAATCTAATTTGAGAGCCTGCAGCCTATATTTGAATTAACGCGCTACAATAAATTTAGATTTTGAGATTACTGCATTATCTGCTTTTATTGTGATAAAATATACACCGCTGCTGAATGCTGATGTTTTAATGTTTAAATTGTTTTGAAGCGGAGTAAGTTTCTCTTTATAAATGATTTTCCCTGAAGTATCAGTTATTATTAAAACAGCATTGATAGGAATTCTTATCTCAGAAGCAGTAAAATCAACAGTTAATAAATCTTTAGAAGGGTTTGGGAATACTTTTATTTCTGAATTTTTTTCAGATGTTTGTTTGTTCAGAATACCTAAAGAATAATCTTTCATAGCGAAGGTGTATTCTCCTAATTTTAATGTGTCAATCGTTATTATTCCTCGTTTATCATTATTATTACCAACCATGTTTTTAGTATAATAAGGATAAATATTCCAGTCGTCGGCTGCATTTTTACGGTACATCAAAACAAGGCTGTCTTCATAAGTATTGATTAAATCATTGTCTAACCAATAATTACCAGAGAACGACAATGTTCTGCCCTCATAATTGACAGCAGCTTTTGCTTTAAAACCTGCAGGCAGAATCCCATCAACTTTCCAATAACGATTAGGCGATAATCGATATGGGCGGCAGCAGCCTTTGAATCCGTCGGGTGCAGTATAATTATGTTCCACTCGTACAAAAGCAGAATCAGAAATACTCTGGACAGTAATATTCATTTTAGCATTTATAAAATTATAACCGCCGGCAGTTTTTATTTTTTTGAAATCCGGTGCTACGGCATGACTGATTTTTTCGCCCATATTCAAGGCTGCAAATACAGGGGCAAATGGAACAGTAAAATTGAATGAAGCAGTGGCGCCGGACATGACTAAATGCTGTGTTTGCTCAGTCCAGTCAGCTGCTTTAAAAGTAACTTCAAGCGGAACATTTGTATAATAATTAGGAGCTCCTGTTAATTTTTGCTTCACATAAACAGTAACATTATAATTTTGTCCGCTGGGCGCCACGTTGAATGAATCAATTGAAAAGTGAGGCCATCCAGGATGAAAAACCCAATCATTAAAAAAGTTTGTCATATCCATTCCGCTTGCCGCAGTCAAGGCATCTCTGAAATCGGCACTCGAAACATCTTTAAATTTATTTTGAGATAAATATATTTTTATCGAATAAAAAAACAAGCTGTCGCCCATATAACCTCTCATTGTGTGAGCCACATCTGCTCCTTTATTATAAACATGATCCCCATAAGTATATTCAAAAGGAATATTGGAAAGGGTTAAATAGCCTCCTTCCTTCACATGATTAAAATGTAAATTATCTTCATGGTTGGTTCTTATTTCCTTTAAAGAATTTGTGTAGCCGCTTAATGATTCAGTAAATAAAAATTCGCAATAGCGCGCCCATCCTTCATTAAGCCACATATCTTCCTGGGTGCGGCATGTTGCCAGATCACCAAACCAATGGTGTGATAATTCATGTGCGTAAACTGATTGGTAATTTAAAGTTCCATCGGCTAATGAAATTGGGTAGGCAATATTTGTTGCATGCTCCATCGCCCCTGAATTAAACGGTACTAACGCATATCCTACACGATTCCAAAGATAAGGGCCGAAACGATTTTCAAAAGTGGAAAGAGCTGTATTTAGATTAATAAGTGAATTTTTAACGTTGGCAGTATCAGCTGCAGCGGCCGTTAAAATGATTGGCACCGGACCATTTATTCCATTATAAATTTTATTTACCTGAGTATAGCTGCCGACAGCTACAGATGCCAGGTAAGTTGGTATTGGCTGATTTATTATCCATTTGCGGGTTCGGTTGCCGTTGGTATCGGTTGTATCACCGGCAAGAAATCCATTGCAGTATGCTGTTTTTCCATTATTGGTAGTAATATTAAATTCATAAGTAGAGCGCTCAACGAAATTATCGAAACAAGGAAACCATACTCGTCCATAAACATGAGGGTTTGCGCCAAATCCAACACCTAAATTATATGCATAGCCGTTTTCAAAATAAAATCCGCCCCAGCCTGATGGATCACCCTGAGGGGTGCCGTGGTAATAAACGGCTAAAGTAATTGTATCATTTACATTATATACAATAGGAAGATTTACTTGCAGCAGAGTATCATTATAAACATAAGTTAAATTTGTTCCAGCTATTTCAATGGAATCAACTATAAGCTTCAAAAGATCCAAATTAATTTTATTTACGCCATTAATTTTAGGCGTAAACTTAACCAGGGTATTTCCACTAATTATTTTTCCTGTAAAATCAGTTATGTTTAAGTTAATAGTATAATTTAAAATATCAAAGGTATCGCTGCAGGTGTTCACTGCCCGGGTATGAACATTTTGCGGTAATGATGCGGATACTCCGCTGATTAAAGGTAATTGCGGCTCCTTATGATGTTTGTTAAGCTGACAGGTTTGAGCTTTTAAATTGCAGATTATAAGTGCAGGAATTATAATAAAGTATATAAATATTTTCATTTCAATAAAATTGTTAAAGTTTTGGATGCTGTTTTATATTTCTCGCAGAGTAACGCTGAGTTTTTCGCAGAGCTGCGCTGGCTTTTTCAATTTTTAAAGAAGAATTTATTTGCTCACCTAAAATAAAATAGAAACAATAGTAATATTTGTTTCAATTTGAGAAACTCTAATTATAAAGCCAGACTATAAATGAAGCACTATAAATTAGATTAAAGAACTGAATTACATCATATTATTTCACTTTTTTAAAAGTAAACTCTTGTTTAGATTCTTTACCAGAACGGAGGCCTTCTATACGTGCATTAAGAGATCCGTCCGCATTTTTAGTATAAAAAACTCTCTGAGGAAAATCATTCTTTAGGTTTTCAAACACTGTGCTGTTATTTTCCGATTTTACTAATTTGAATGAAACAGGGGCAGGGTTTCCCGGAACAGCAGCGACATAAAATAATTCACCATCTATAATTTCGATTTTAATATTTTCTGCAAATAAAGTATCCTCGCCCGAAAAAACTCCTCCGGCACCCTTTATTATATTACCTTTAATTGGCTGCCAAATTTCGAATGTCTCCATATCGCCTTCAGTGCCCGTCCACTTTCCTTCAAGCCATTTAAATTGGGCAATATCAGCATTAGGTTTACTGCAGCCAGTAAACATCGTAATTACAATAAAAAAAATACTGATTTTTTTCAATTGATTTTGTTATTTTACTTCTTCAAACATTTCCTGCATTGCACCTAAATAATATGCATCCCAGCCATCTGAAATACTATTTACAGATTTTTCAGGAACATCTTCATGAAGCAGATCAATAATAGTTTTTTTTCCTTTAGTTTTAATAGTGAATGTTACCTTTGATGGTTCTTTCCACTGATCATAATTCCATTCCTGCACCAATTTTT
>CAISYK010000955.1 GCA_903889605.1 uncultured Bacteroidota bacterium | reverse complement strand
TGATAAATATACTGCCGGTATTCAGCTTACCGGAACTGAAATAAAATCAATACGTGAAGCAAAATCGAATATTAATGATGCATTTTGTGTTTTTTTGCATGACGAATTATACATTCGTAATATGCACATTGCCCATTATTTTAATGGAACCTACAATAATGTTGAAGAAAAACGTGATCGTAAACTGCTGCTGAATAAACGTGAACTGGATAAGCTCAGCGGTAAATTAAAAGACAAAGGATTAACTATTATTCCTTTACGTTTATTTATTAATGAAAAAGGATATGCGAAGTTGGATATAGCATTAGCAAAAGGTAAAAAACTTTATGATAAACGCGATGATATTAAGAAGAAAGATATTTCCCGTGAAATGGACAGGAGAATGAAGTAGGTAGTTGTTTTTTGAAGGATAAAACAACAATTCCAGCTCACGACATAAAATCATCGTCATTAAAACAATGAAAAATAAATTATTCCTTTTTATAACCGCGTTTTTAAGCTCATTCAGCATTTTTGCTCAGGTGAAAATTCATAAGGGTGACGATACATTTCCTAATTCTATTGTATATACAATTGATGGAAATAAAATCCGGCAGGGTGACGGAACCTTCCTTTCCAACACTGTTTTATATACTATTGATGGAGATAAAATCCGGCAGGGGGATGGGACTTTTCTTTCCAATAAAGTTTTATATACTATTGATGAAAATAAGATAAGGCAGGGAGATGGTCTCTTTCTTTCGAATACTGTACTATTAACTATAGATGGAAATAAAATCCGGCAAGGTGATGGAACCTTTTTATCTAATACCGTTTTGTATACTATTGATGGAAACAAAATCAGGCAGGGGGACGGAACCTTTTTATCTAATACGGTTTTGTATACTATTGAGGGCGAATTATCCCCAATTCTAATTGCTGTAATTGTAAAATTACTTTTATAAAATAGACCGTGTTTTTAAAATAAACCGATTTTTAAATCAGCACATTTTTATATTATTTATTTACTGCCGAATAATTTCTCCAAAGCGAACATTTCATCTCGTAAACGTGCAGCTTCTGCAAAGTCAAACGCTTTTGCTGCTGCATCCATAGCTTTGCGTGTGCGGGTAATAGCCTTTTGCAGCTCTTCTTTACTCATAAATTGCACAACAGGGTCTGCAGCATAATTTATTGTCTCATTCTCTACATAAGCGCGCGACATTTTACCTTTTGAATCAACAATCACTGTTGTTTGTCCCATAATTGACTCTCTTGATTTATTCAGCGCTGTTGGAACCATATTGTTATTGATATTGTAGGCAATTTGTTTTTGGCGTCTGCGTTCTGTTTCATCAATTGTGCGCTGCATAGAGCCTGTAATTTTATCGGCATACATAATAACTCTTCCGTTCAAATTACGTGCTGCCCGGCCTGCTGTCTGCGTTAAGGCTCGGTCTGAGCGAAGAAATCCTTCTTTATCTGCATCAAGTATTGCAACTAATGATACTTCCGGTAAATCTAAACCTTCGCGCAAAAGGTTTATTCCAATCAGCACATCAAAAACGCCGAGACGCAGATCCTGCATGATCTGAACACGCTCAAGAGTTTCTACATCAGAATGAATATAACGGCATCGTATACCTATGTTCAGCATATATTTCTGCAGCTCTTCCGACATTCTTTTGGTAAGAGTTGTTACTAAAATACGTTCATCGCGTTTTGTTACTTTGTCAATTTCCTCCAGCAAATCATCAATTTGATTTACACTAGGGCGGACTTCAATAATAGGATCTAAAAGACCTGTTGGGCGGATTACTTGCTCAGCAATGATTCCCTCCGACCTCTGCAGTTCGTATTCAGCAGGTGTGGCACTTACATAGATGATCTGATTTATCATTGTTTCAAACTCATCAAACTTTAAAGGACGATTGTCCATTGCAGCCGGCAAACGGAATCCGTAATCAACAAGGTTTATTTTGCGGGCACGGTCACCGCCGTACATAGCGCGTATTTGCGGGAGGGTAACGTGGCTTTCATCAACCACCATTAGAAAATCATCAGGAAAATAATCCAATAAACAAAATGGCCGCGAGCCAGGTGAACGATGGTCAAAATAACGAGAATAATTTTCAATACCTGAACAATAGCCCAATTCACGCATCATCTCCAGGTCATAAGTAACACGGTCTTCAAGCCGTTTCGCTTCAAGAGGTTTGCCTATTTCTTTAAAATAATCTACTTGTTTTACCATATCATCCTGTATCTGAAATATGGCGCTTTTCATTGAATCAGGACTGGTTACAAAAATATTTGCAGGATAAATTGGAACATTGTCAAGCTTCTCTAAACTCTTACCAGTATTGGTTTCAAAGAATTCTATTTCTTCAATTTCATCGCCCCAAAAGGCAACGCGCAGAGAGTGATCGGCATATGCAAGGTTGATGTCAACAGTATCGCCCATAACACGGAAATTACCGCGTAAAAAATCTCCTGTGGTTCTTGAATAAAGACCTTCAACCAATTTATGGAGAAACTTATTTCGGCTTATAATTTCACCTTTTTTGATCTGAATTACATTGCTTTTAAATTCAATAGGGTTGCCGATACCGTAAATGCACGAAACAGATGAAACCACAATAACATCCCTTCGGCCGGAAAGCAAGGCAGAAGTGGTGCTTAACCGCAGTTTTTCTATTTCATCATTGATGGATAAATCTTTTTCAATATATGTATTTGAGCTTGGAATAAAAGCTTCAGGCTGATAATAATCGTAATAACTTACAAAATATTCTACCGCATTTTTTGGGAAGAACTGCTTAAACTCCCCGTATAACTGAGCTGCCAGTGTCTTATTATGGCTTAAAATTAATGTCGGCTTTTGAGTCTGCGCAATAACGTTGGCAATGGTAAATGTTTTCCCCGACCCAGTAACACCTAATAATGTTTGCGCAGGCAAATTGTTTTGCAGTCCATTAACCAATTGTTTGATGGCTGATGGCTGATCACCTGTTGGTTGAAAATCGGAAATTATATTGAAATCCATTGAAATGCTAAGGTAAGAATTTAAATAATAGATTTTGATATTTGATATTAGATTTTAGACTGCCGTGTTTTGAAAAATAAAAAATATCTAACAACAAATATCCAACCTCTAACATTCAGGTGAATTCCAAATCCTCCAGGCCTCTTCGGCTTGCTGATGCAGCATGGATAAGCCATTTACCGTTGATGCGCCTTGCAATTTTCCGCGTTTTAGAAATTCTGTTTCAGCAGGATTGTATACTAAATCATATAATAAGTGAGATGAAGAAATGAAATTGTAAGGGATTTCCGGAGCACTGTTTACATTAGGAAACATCCCTAAAGGACAAGCATTTACTATCAGTTTAAACGCATTAATCATATTTTCATTTAATTCTTCATATAAAAAGGTGTTTTTTCCTGAGTTACTATTCTTGCTCCTGCTTGCAAAATAACAATCAATACCAATTTCTTTTAGAACATAAGAAACAGCATTTGATGCACCGCCGGTACCAAGTATCAAAGCTCTTTCATGCTGTGTTTCCAGGAATGGTTTTATAGATTGGCGAAAACCATAAACGTCAGTATTGTATCCAATAAGCAGATGCCCGCCCCGACCATCTCGAATAGAAGGAGAGTCAAGGTGCAAGTCATTCTGAGAGTGGCTGGTTTTATGTAGTTCCTCCCCTTTGAGTAGGTTATTAGGGGCTTTCTTTATCTTAATACAATTAACAGCCCCTACTGCTTTTGCAGTTTCATCCAACTCATCCAAAAACGGAATAACACTTATCTTGTATGGAATAGTTACATTGAGACCTTCAATTGCAGGATTATCGGCAATAAGCTGAGGTAATTGATTAATGTGTTCAATAGGATATAAATTGTATTCGCAATCTTTGATATTTTCTTTTTCAAACTTTTCGGTAAAATACTTTTTTGAAAAAGAGTGGGAGAGGGGGTAACCAATAAGTCCGAAGATTTTATTCATTGCTAGTAAGGACTTTGTTTAAGAGATGTTTTTTATTTAAATTTTCAACACAGAGTTCACAGAGTTTAAAGGAGTTCCACAGAGATTTATATTTTTTTTCTCTGTGGAACTCAGTTTTTTACCTTAGTGAACTCTGTGTTAAAACCTTTTTTATTTTTATTTGTATCTTTTCTCAGTGAAACTCATTTCCTTACCTCAGGGAACTCTGTGTTAATACCTTTTTTATTTTCATTTGGAAAAGATCCTTACAATTATTTTTTCATTTTTGCTTTAAGAATCCCAAGAATAATCGGCAGAATAGAAATAAAAATAATGCCAAGAGCAGCCAGCTCAATGTTTTTTCTGATCCAAGGAATTTCTCCTAAAAAGTAACCTGCAAAAGTTAAACTGAAAATCCACAAGAAACCGCCAAGGATATCAAAAGAAAGAAATTTTTTGTAATT
>CAISYK010000954.1 GCA_903889605.1 uncultured Bacteroidota bacterium | reverse complement strand
TTAGTGAAAATGAAAAATTTCGGACTTTTCTTTATTCTAATAGTAAAAATCTCATTCGCTCAAACATGGTTAACTTTAGGCACGGCAGGTTTCTCAAATATGGATGCTGTTGATATATTCTCCGCTGTAGCTCCTAATGGTGAACCTTATGTCATTTATAGAGATCCTTCTCAAATCACAACGGGAGCAGTAATGAAATTTGATGGAAACAATTGGGTTGCAGTTGGTAATCATTTTGCTTCGGGTTATGTATCCTGCACTACAATGGCTTTTGATAATACAGGAACTCCATTTATAGCCTATACTGATTGGGCAAATAGTGACAAAGCGACTGTAATGAAGTTTGACGGCACTAACTGGGTGGCTATAGGAACGGCTGGTTTCACACCCGGTACTGCAAGTTTTACTTCAATAGCAATTGATGGCAACGGCACGCCATACATTGCTTTTCGCGATCAACTTCCTTCAACACAATATAGGGCATCAGTAATGAAGTTTGATGGTGTCAATTGGGTATATGTTGGTACACCGGGTTTTTCTTCAAATCTGAATTTTGGCGGAGTTGGCTATACCTCGCTTGCAATTGATGCTAATGGTATCCCTTATGTTGCTTTTACAGATTTGGGCAATAACTTTAATGCTACCGTAATGAAATTTGACGGCAGCAATTGGGTTAATGTTGGAGCAGGTGCAATTTCAACAGATGGTGCAAATAATACATCCATTGTTATTGATAGTCAGGGAACTCCTTATGTAGGATTTGAAGACAATGGTAATGGGAGTAAAGCGACCGTAAAAAAGTTTGACGGAAACAATTGGGTTCCGGTTGGCCTTCCAGGTTTTTCTTCAGATGTTGCAGAATATACCTCCCTCTCAATTGATAACAATAATGTGCTTTACCTGGCTTTTCAGGATTATGCTAATTCCGAGAAGGCTACTGTAATGACTTTTAACGGAAGCGACTGGATAACAGTAGGCTCAGCAGGTTTTTCTGTGGCAGATGCCACCTACACAACAGTTGCCATTGATAAAAATACAGGTTCATTATTTGTTGCGTATGCAGATGGCAGCACACCTAATCATAATGCAACCGTTATGAAGTACGCTATTGTCACAGGAGAAAATGATATTAAAAATAGGTATTCCATGAATGTTTATCCAAATCCTGCAAGCAGTGTAATTACTGTAAACATAACTACCAACACGCCTAAAGAAGCATTTACACTTAAATTAAATACCTCACAAGGAAAAACTGTTTATTCTGAGGTTCTGAAAGAAATAACTGATTCTTTCACAAAACATATTGACCTAAGTTTCTTGCCAAAAGGAATTTATTTTGTTGAACTGCAATCAACCTCCCCAGATTCTTCCCAAAAGAAAGCAGAAGTTAAAAAGATTGTGCTTCAATAATTTTTCAATACATCAAAGAACTGTTGCATCAGGCAAATTCGCTCCCTTTGCTATGATTACGATGCGAACCTATGATTAAAATAAAAATGAGTAATCAGTTATTCGTTGGTGCTGTGTTTTGAATAGCCGAAAAGAAAAAAAGTATAGTTGATGTTTTATATTTAATCGCTAAAAAGGGGTTAACTATTTAAAAAATAATATTTTTTGCAATTCCTTATTCTGTAAATTACAACATAGGCCGGAGGTCTTGTTAAAAGTAGCGCAGCGGGACACTACGCTCAACAGCGGGATGTAATTAATCATAAGGAACAACCATTCCATTGGACAATTTTTTCGCTGTGATACATATCATTTCTTTTACGATGGGATATCATTTTAAATTTTTGATAAATGAATTTACTTTGCACAGCTAGTATGCTGTCTTATTTAGCGAGAATTATAATATTATCGTGAAGCAGAATAATCTTTGGTAATAAGGCTTTCAGCAATAATAATTATTTATACTAATTACTCTTTCAGTAATGAAACAAATACTTTTTTCCATTTCGCTTTTGATTTCAGCAGGAATATATTCTCAGAATGATGCTGCATCATTTGATCAACTTGTAACAAAAGAATCTTCAGTAGTTTCTTCTTTATTCAGTTATCCAGATTCGGTATACAGCTCTATTCTTATGGCATCAGTTTACCCTCAGGGCTTTGTAAGGTTAAATGAAATACAGAAAACATCAAGTGATTCATTTAAAAAGATAATTTCAACCTACAGCCAAGGCAGGCAAAAACAACTTTGGGAAATCACCAGGTATCCTCAAATAATTTCAATTATTATTGAAAATAAAGACAAACAAGGCGCTGAACTGGATGAACTCCTAAAAAAATATCCTGCTGCAATAAAAAAGTCAGCCATAAATATTGCAAAAAGCGATTATTCAACATTACTTGAAATTGATAAAATTCATAGAGATTTTGAAACAAAATATAAAGAAATAATAAATGATTATCCCAATATTGTGAAGAGTTCATATAATTTACTTATTGGCCATCCTGAAATTGTAACGATGCTTTCAGAGAACAATAAAACAGCTGTTGATATTGGAGAACTTTACAAACGGAATCCTAAATTGATAAAACAAAAAGCCGATTCGCTGAATTTTGAAACTGCAAAGGAAAAAGGTATAGAATATGAAGAATGGAAGCGCGGAATTGTCAAAGACACTGCAGTTCAAAGAGATTTAAAAGAAGCTGCAAAAGATTATTCAAATGAAGAGAAATATGATGATGACATATACGCAAGGGCTAATGACAAGCTTCCTAATGACAAGCCTGAAGAAAATACAAAAACAATAAATGAAGTAGCTCCTTATCCATATTGGGCTGGCTATCCTTATTGGTATGGAAGAAATTACTGGTATCCATATCCATGGTGGTATCAAACAGGTTTCTACTGGCCGTTGTATGGTCCATTAAGGTTTTATGGCTTGCCCAGTTATAACTTCGGCTGGTGGTATTATAATCATCCTCATCATTATTATGACCGCCATCCGAATTCAACTAATTATTTCCGCGACCACTATCAAGGACGCAGGAACAGCAACGGAGGATTTAACCGCAGTACCCGTGAATTTAATAGGGGAAGAAGGAAATAAAGTGTTTATAAAATAAATTGATTACTAAAATTTAATACATTGAAAAAGTTCACATTATTATTCGGTACTGCACTATTAACGTCTGTTTCGGCAATAAGCCAAAACGAAATTGATGCTCTTCGTTATTCACAAATTGCTTTTGGCGGGACAGCTCGTTTTTCCTCTATGGCCGGATCAATGGGAGCTTTAGGCGGAGATATATCCTCATTAAGTTTTAATCCAGGCGGTATTGCGGTTTTTCGAAAAACCGAATTTTCCATTACTCCTGCAATTTTTTCAGAGAGAACTTCATCTACCTATAACAGCACAAATTCTGTAGACAGCAAATTAAATTTTAATATTGGAAATTTAGGTTTTGTGACTGCGTTTATTCTAAGTGAAGGAAACAAATCAGGCTGGGAATCATTAAATTTTGGAGTCGGATACAGCCGAAACAATAATTTTCAAAACAGAACAAGTATCCAGGGAAATAATAAATCAAACTCATTACTTGATACTTATGTTGCAGATGCCAATGGACATACGAGTTCAAGTTTTGACTTATTTTCAACAGATTTGGCATGGCAGACATATTTAATTAATCCTAATACAGATTCAATTCATTATTCTCATGTAATAAAAAATTACGGAGAACTGCAGAAAAAGTCTGTTGAAACAAGCGGTTCGATGGGCGAAACAGATATCAGTTTCGGCGGAAATTATAGAAGCAAAGTGTTTGTTGGCTTAACTTTAGGTATTGCAAATGTTCGTTACCATGAAAGTTCGGAATACGGAGAGTCGGATGAAACGGACACAATAAACAATTTTAATTCATTTACCTTATCACAGAATTTAAACACTTCCGGTTCAGGTGCTAATTTTAAATTTGGTATGATTGTTAAAGCCGCTGAATGGCTGCGTATTGGAGCTGCAATACATACGCCTACTGTTATTGATTTATCTGATTCATATAATAGTTCAATGGAATCTCATTTGGACAGCGGAAGAATTTACAGTGCAAAATCACCTGAAGGTTCATTTAATTATTCCGTCACAACTCCATTCAGAGCACTTGGAAGTGTTGGTTTTGTGATAGATAAGTTAGCTTTAATTAATATTGAATATGAATTTGTTGATTATTCACTCGCCCAGTTAAATTCAAATCCTGAAGTGTTCTCGGATGTAAACAAAACAATCCGTTCAAAATATACAGCGGCGAACAATATTCGAGTTGGCGGTGAAATTCGTTTTGATCCTCTTGCTTTCAGGTTTGGGTATGCTTTATACGGAAGTCCTTTTAAAAATGGTGTTAATGCAGATGCCAGCAGAACAAGTATAACTGCAGGAATAGGCTTCAGGGAAGCTAATTATTTTGTTGATTTTGCAGATGTATATACCCGATACACAAATTATGAATATTTATATAACCCCGCCGGGCTGGAATTAAATCCCGTAAAGAAGGAATTCAACAGTTCTAATTTTATGCTGACATTTGGTTTTAGATTTTAATTGTCTTTTTTATTTGTTTTTCTTGCAGCATTTCACAATTTGGCTGCCATTGATTTATATGACATTCATGGCATAAAAGTTCTTTCAGTCTCGAGCCAAACTTTTGCAGACGGTGAACATATTATGCCTATTAAAAGTGAAGATTTATCTGCCGGAGTTTATATCTTATCAGTAAAAACAAAAAGCACAGAATTAGGTTTAGTTTTGATTGAAAAGTAAAAGGTTTTTCGTATTCAGTCACAATTTTAAAAGAAAAGATTAAATTTTTAATCATTTTTAAAAACACTCAAGCAAGGCGCCATGACCAATTATTCCGTTGAACCCGATTATTATTGATTTAATTTTCATTTGGTTTTCGCTTAAATTGTCCTTTTATTTTTACCAAATAAATGGAATCAACCTGTATTTTACTTTCTTTTTGTATTCTGTATATCCATCTAATTCGTTTACCATCATTTTTTCTTCTCCTATTATCCTAAACGTTAAAAGTAATAACATTGATATACCAATGATTACACCATATATGGAACCAAGCAGCATTGGAGTTCCAATGAAAAGCAATATTCCTCCAAGATACATAGGATGCCTCACGATGCCGTAAACACCAGTAGAAACAACTTGTTGTCTTCGCTCTGACTGTATCCTTACCAACGTATCCCTCCATTGTATCACGTATAAACTGACCAACATTAAGCAATAAATTTACGCAAAATAAAAATGCGT